>JAOXSG010000907.1 GCA_025800105.1 Cohaesibacter sp.
CCACTGTCATGTTGAAGAGCATTAATCAGTAAAACAATCACCGAAGTCGAATCACAGAGGCAAAGCACTCAAATCGTTGGAAAACACTCAAATCGCGTAAATCTCATGAAAATCATGTCCCAAATCACAATCTCATGCACAACTCAACGCAAATGACAACTCAACGCAAACGACAAACCGACAAACTCATGAAAAATCACATCATGTAAATGCACAAAAAGTCACAACTCAACACACTCGACTAAAACGACAAAATTCGGGTCCACCCCAAACCTTCCAGACATATGGTCAGGATTGGCACTATGCCTATCAAAAGACTGAAAGTCTCCCGACGTCAAATTGACAGCTTAGTCTTAGAATCTGCATTGATCGATAGATCTCCAACAGCACTCTGGCCGGCTGTACGGCCTTGAATCCTTGGCTCGGTGGCCGCCCGTACTCCGGCAGGGAGCATCAACTCATTTTTACTGGTTTGGACCTTCTCGGAAGGTCCATCCAACCGGGATGACGTAGCACCC
>JAOXSG010000912.1 GCA_025800105.1 Cohaesibacter sp.
GATTATGCTGTTGCAGGGTCTCGGCAAACACATGACCGCCGGTGCCATCTGCCACAAAGAACAAATCATTTGTACGGCTTGGATTGGCCACAGCCTCCAGAGCGGCCCGCCCCGGATTGGCAATCGGCCCCGGTGTCAAAGCAGGAATCTGATAGGTGTTATAGGCGGTTTTCTTTTGCAAATCAGACTTGAAAATCGGTCGCCCCCTTGGCTTGCCTTGCCCTGCAAAAATGCCGTAAATCACCGTCGGGTCTGACTGCAATTTCATGCCCTTGTTCAAACGGTTGACAAAGACGCCAGCCACGCGGGTTCGCTCCCCGGCCTGCCCTGTTTCTTTTTCAACAATTGAAGCTAGCGTCACCAATTCTTCTTTGTTCGCCAATGGCAAATCTGACACACGACGGTTCCAGATTTCCTCAACCGCGCGATTGCGTTCATCCATCATGCGCTTGACGATTTCCGTACGGCTGGTCCCGCGAGAAAATTTATAGGTCTCTGGCAATAGCGCCCCTTCGGCAGGGATGGCAGGCATATCGCCAACCAATATCTTGTGCGCTTCAATCACCTTCATGGCCTGATAGCTGGTATAGCCTTCAGGAATTGTGATGGAATGCAGGATTGATTTGCCCGAAGTCAAAATCCCCATCACTTCGCGCATGGAAAGCCCCGGA
>JAOXSG010000917.1 GCA_025800105.1 Cohaesibacter sp.
GCCGGGGCGGGGCGCGCGACGCGATCCGACGGGCACAAGTCCTGTTCCGACGCCATGGCAGAAGCAAGTGGTTCTAGTTCTAGACCACGAACTGGAGGAGCAAAGAAAGATGAGAGACCCGAACTGTTCACGAGAGAAGATACAAACGGAACGAGATACATGAGAATGACTGGAGAGATGATGCTCTCTCTCATTCAAGATGAACAGAACGGGGTCATTGTTTTGCCAGCTAAAATCGAAGGCACGCCAAACAACGTGTCCATAGCGGAGAGTTGGCTCCCGTATGGCATTCCATTCGTTATTGTCGCTGGGCTCGTCTTAGCAAATGTGGCCACCAACAAAGATGCGATCATCCCGACTTTTAAGAGAATTGTCAGAAATGTTAGAAGGAAGGATTTATCGCTAGATTTAGTGGACACGGTAACAAAGATGAGAAGAATTTGTCATGCTGTCAGCCTAACCGCTGATAATTACAGCAGAAGAAAATTCGAGAATGACACGTGCCTAGTCCAACCAACCATGGATAGATTAGCTGGAACAGAACAATTGCAGAATGCTGGTGCAGGAGTGCAAAACCTTTTAGATGCCATCTTAGAACGAAGACATTCTGGCACGATTGGTGACTACATCGGAATAGTAATCCCTACCGATGAGTC
>JAOXSG010000919.1 GCA_025800105.1 Cohaesibacter sp.
CAAGACGCAAAATCTCATCGCCCATATGATTTCTCAAAATCACCTTGTCACCAAAAGGCCGCCAGCTATCAAGCATGAACAACATAGTGGGACAAGAAGCAGAACCTTGGGCTTTATAGCCACCTTCAACCGGATCAGCCCCCAATTCAATCTCGCAAATACGCGGCTTGCCACTGCCGGAATGATCAAAAAGCCGCCGCGCCATAGCAGACAATTTACTCAATCGATCCATTTTTTCTTCATGGCGTGAGCGAACAATCCAGCTCCCCAGCATCTGCGCATTCACACCAACCGCCTGAGCGGACAGCCTATTGACAAGCTCGGCAGAACGATAAGCTTCAAAATGCGGCTGATCAGCTTGCGGCCCACCTTGAGCCACAACCAGATCCATCATCTCAGATTGGGAAAATTTCTCGCCGATCCTGTTATCAAGGCCTGTCTCATGATCAGGCTCCAAAGGCGGTAAAGCGGCTTGGGTCACAAGAGCAGAGGATGCAACACCACTGACCTGATTGGAAGAGGAAGACAAAGACCCATCGTGAGACGCACATCCACTGACCAACAAGCCAGCCAAGACACCAAGCAAGCACCTATAAGGAGATTTCATCGCCGATTCGCACCCATACTGCACAG
>JAOXSG010000924.1 GCA_025800105.1 Cohaesibacter sp.
AGCGGATGCGTCCAAGCCAGACAACCAGATCACCAGCAAGCAAGAGGCGCGCGAGCCTTTTATTCTGCCGCCTCGCCCTGAAGGCCCTGCCCCGAAGCGCTCGCCTTTCCAGTTGATGGTGAGTGAACCTTGGGATCATTATGCCCTCATTGATATGGGCCATGGCCGCAAACTGGAGCGCTATGGGCCTTATCATTTGATCCGCCCGGAACCGCAAGCCATGGGCAGCCCGGCTTTGCCACAAGAAATCTGGGACAAGGCCGATGCGACTTTTTCCGGCGATCTGGAAGAAGAAGGGCCGGGCCGCTGGAAATATCCCACACCTCTTGGCGAAACATGGTCAACCCATTGGGATGATATTCGCTTTCATGGCCGCTTTACCGCCTTTCGCCATGTTGGTTTTTTCCCCGAACAGGCCGCTCATTGGGCATGGATGGAACAACAGTTACAAAAAGCTTATCTTGGGCGCGCTCCCAAAGTTCTCAATCTGTTTGGATATTCCGGGGTTGCTTCGCTGGTTGCCGCCCGTGCAGGCGCTGAGGTTACCCATGTGGATGCCTCGAAAAAGGCTGTGGCTTATGGCAAGGAAAACCAGATGCTGGCCGGTCTGCAAGACAAGCCCATACGCTGGATTGTTGACGATGCCATGAAATTTGTGCAGCGGGAAATTCGGCGCGGCAATCACTATGACGGGATCCTTCTGGACCCGCCCAAATTTGGCCGTGGTCCCAAAGGCGAAGTTTGGCAATTGTTTGAAATGTTGCCCGAAATGCTGGATGCTTGCCGCCAGATCCTCTCGCCACAAGCCCAGTTCTTTACGCTAACCGCTTATGCCATGCGCGCTTCTTATGCTGCATTTGATGAATTGATGCTGGAAATTATGACAGGGCAAGGCGGCATTGTGGAGACAGGTGAATTGATGATTGCCTGCGAGGATAGCGAGCGCCGGTTGGCGACATCGATTTTTTCACGTTGGCGCCCCTTGGAAAAAGACGAGCAAGGACATTAGGGCATGGTAGGGCATACAGGTCTGATCAAGGAAATCACCGCCGTCTCAAATCAGCATATCAAGGATATTCGTGCGCTGGAGCGCCGCAAGGTCCGTAACCAGACCGGCCTTTTCATGGCCGAAGGCTTGCAATTGGTGGCCTTTGCTGTTGAGGCGGGCTGGGAAGTGGAAACCCTTGTCTATGCCAAAACAATCAAGACCCAGCCTTTGGTTGAGAAAGTCGCAGCCAAGGTTTATGCGCGGGGCGGACTGATTTTGGAAGTCTCCCAACAAGTGCTGTCCAAATTGACCCATCGTGACAATCCCCAGCATGTGATCGGCGTTTTCAAACAACGCTATGGTGATATGGCCCAGCTGGCAAAATGTGACGGTGATATGGTGGTGGCACTGGAAGGTATCAAAGATCCGGGCAATCTTGGAACGACCATTCGCACCGCAGATGCTGTGGGAGCTAGCGCGCTGTTGCTGATTGGCGAGACAACAGATCCTTTCTCGCTGGAAGCTGTGCGTGCCACTATGGGCTCGATTTTCCATATGGACATCTACAAATGCACCCGTCAGGACTTTCTGGATTGGCGCACCACTTGGCCCGGCGATATTGTCGGCACCCATTTGCAAGGGGCGGTTGATTATCGCACAATCAAGCCAAAAGAGCCTTTGATGGTGATGATGGGCAATGAGCAATCAGGTTTGCCCGATGATATGGCCCAAAGCTGTGATCACCTTGTCAAAATCCCGATGGCAGGCAAAGCGGAAAGCCTCAATCTGGCCGTTTCCGCTGGCATTACACTCTTTCGATTGCGAGAGGGGAAATTGGGTCTATAGATCCTTCGTATAAATCCAGTCAATATACATACAATTTAGCCTTCGAAAAGACGAGCAGGCATTTTTGTTTTTATGAAAGAACCATTCGTATCAAAATCAATCAGAAATGATAATTTTCTGCGACATTTTGCCCTTTTATAGACTCTTGCGCTCTCTTTAAAATAAATCAATAAACATACAATATGCTATCAATTATTCTGCGCGCAAGGCGCAATGGTGGGCAATGGCGTGGTCAGATATCTGGCCGCGCCTTCAGGGAGACAGACAATGACAGCGCAAGCCCAAGGGACCAGCACGGGCAGTGTTGAACTTTACGAAAAAGCACCCAAAATTTTCCCGCAAAGCGTCAAAGGACGGTTTCGGACCATAAAATGGGTCTTCATGATTTTCGCTTTGGGGCTTTATTATTTTCTTCCCTTCGTGCGCTGGGATCGAGGGGAAGGCGCGCCCGATCAGGCAGTGTTGATCGATTTTACCGCCAACCGGTTTTATTTCTTCTTTCTGGAAATCTGGCCGCAGGAATTTTATCAGATTACCGGCCTTTTGATCATTGCATCTCTTGCCCTGTTTTTGA
This sequence comes from Cohaesibacter sp., assembly GCA_025800105.1. Classification (GTDB taxonomy): domain Bacteria; phylum Pseudomonadota; class Alphaproteobacteria; order Rhizobiales; family Cohaesibacteraceae; genus Cohaesibacter. The sequence continues at coordinate 2,409 of JAOXSG010000924.1, forward strand.
TGAATGCCTTGGCCGGTCGCGTCTGGTGCGGCTATATGTGCCCCCAAACCGTCTGGACGGATCTGTTTTTCGCCATTGAGCGCTGGATCGAAGGCGACCGCCGCGTCCAAATGCAAGCACAAAACCAGCCCCTTACGGCCAAGCGCCTTGGCCAGAAAAGCCTGAAACATTTTCTCTGGCTAATGGTCGCTTGGTGGACCGGGGGGGCATGGGTGCTGTATTTCACGGATGCACCAAGTCTTGTTGTCGATCTGGCAACCGCGCAAGCGCCTATGGTCGCCTATGTCTGGATTGCTATTCTAACCTCCACCACTTATGTGCTGGCCGGTCATATGCGCGAGCAGGTATGCCTTTATATGTGCCCTTGGCCCCGCATTCAGGCAGCCTTGACCGATGAATGGGCGCTCAATGTCACCTATCGCACCAATCGTGGGGAACCGCGCGGATCCCTCAAACGCATGAAAGCGCGCAAAAGCGAAGGATTGCCAGCGGGTGATTGCGTGGATTGTGGTCAGTGCGTTGCGGTTTGTCCCACAGGGGTGGATATTCGCCAAGGCTCGCAAATGGGCTGCATCCAGTGCGGTTTATGCATTGATGCTTGCGATACGATCATGCACAAAATTGGCAAGCCCCGTGGTCTGATTGATTATGAAACCGACATCAATATCCAACGCCACAGCGAGGGTCTGACAAGCCTTTATAAAGTCCTTCGCCCCAGAACACTCATTTATTCTGCTCTGATTTTACTCACCGCGGGCCTGATGCTATTTGCCCAGCTGAACCGTCAGTTGGTTGATTTGAATGTCTTGCATGATCGCAATCCCCTTTTTGTAGCCTTATCCGATGGATCAATCCGAAATGGCTATACTATGCGTATCCTCAATAAAGCGGAAGAAAAGCGCGAATTTACCATTTCGCTTCTCGGTGAGGGGCAGGCCTATTCCATGCGGGCTGTGGGGATAGAGAGTACCGACCCTCTCTCATTCTCAGTCAGTGTGGGGCGCGACCAAACCAAGGAGCTTAGAGTGATGATACATGCGCCAAAAGGTGCAAGACTGGAGCAGTCGCAACCCGTTGAGCTTCGTGTTACAGATAAGAAAAGCGGCGAATTTGATCGCGTCACGGATTTCTTTCGGGCACCATAAGGCTCTCTTCCAACGCACCCACAAGAGGCAGAATAGGCATGGTCAAGGTTACATGGAAGCCCTCTATCACAAAGGAAGAAGGGCCAGCTTATTTGGCAATTGCCAATGCACTGGAAGCTGACATTCTGTCTGGTGCCATTTCTGCCGGTTTGCGCTTGCCGCCACAGCGCTCTTTGGCTGGGGTTCTGGGACTGGATTTTACCACCATCAGCCGCGCCTATGCCGAGGCGCGGGCGCGGGGCCTTGTTGAGGCGCGTGTGGGGCAAGGCACCTATGTGAAATCCATTCAGACCACACAATCAACGGTCTCTGCAATGCCGGGCCTTGTTGATATGGGCATGAACCAGCCGCCGCCTTTTGACAATCCGGCTTTGCAAAATCGGATGACGCAAAGCATGGCCTATGCCCAACAGGCGACACGGCTGGATCTTTTGATGCGCTATCAGATTGCCGGTGGTACAAAACGCGACAGAGAAGCCGGACGCCAATGGCTATCCCCCCTTTTGCCGGATCTGGATCTGGAGCGATTGATTGTCAGCCCCGGTGCGCAAGGCGCTCTGCTTGCCATTCTCTCGCAACTTGCCAAGACGGGCGATGTGATTTGCACCGAAAGCCTGACCTATCCGGGGATGCGTGCGCTCGCGGCACAATTGTCTGTCACGCTTCATCCCTTGGCCATGGATGATAGAGGCATTGTGCCAGATGCCTTTGAGAAAGCCTGTATTGAGAGCAAACCCAAAGCGCTTTATGTCACTCCAACTCTGCATAATCCAACCACTCTGACCATGCCCTTGCAACGCAGACAAGCCCTTGCGACCATTGCCCAGCGCCATTGCGTGCCCATCATAGAAGATGACGCTTATGGAGCCTTGCCATCAAAAGCTGTGCCGCCCATTGCAACCTTTGCCCCTGAGCTGACTTATTACATTGGCAGTTTGGCCAAGTGCGTCTCACCAGCCTTGCGCATTGCCTATCTTGTGGCACCAAATGCAGAAAAAGCCGCACATTTGATCAGCAGCCTACGGGCAACCGCCTGTATGGCCTCTCCCTTAACTGCCAATCTCGCAAGTCAATGGATTGAGGATGGCACAGCGAAGGCAATTGTCACCGCCGTGCGGCAAGAGAGCATTCATCGCCAGAAATGTCTCCAATCCTATCTGCCAGCAGACAGGATCAAGACCGACCAATACGCCTTTCATGCATGGCTTTCCTTGCCTTCTCAATGGCAAAGGGGTGAATTTATCACCCAATTGCGCAGCGCTGGCGTCAGTGTGGTTGGCAGTGATGCCTTTACCCATCACGACGCGCCGCAGGCCGTGCGCCTTGGATTGGGCTCCCCTGATAACAGAGCCGATCTGGAAGCCAGCCTGAAAATCATTGCTGACTTGCTCACACGAGAACCAGCCTTGAATATCATGGTGGTTTGAACGAGAGATATCAGTAAATGCGCTCGATATTTTGAGCAAATGCGCAAAAAACACTTGCTATTGGATCCAATTTTCTTTCAAGCTCCTCTCAAAGCCTGATTTAATAGGCCCAGAGCCTAAATAAAGAGTCCGCAAGGATCATGAGGAGGATCCATGACCGCCTATTCACGTAACAAGCCCATTTCCTTTGAGAGCCACTGGATGCCTTTCACTGCCAATCAGGATTTTGCACAAAATCCACGTTTGGTAGAAAGTGCAAAAGGCATGCATTATCGCTCCAGTGAGGGAGACCAAATTCTCGATATGACAGCGGGTCTTTGGTGCTGCAATCTGGGCCATGGGCGAGAAGAGATTGCCGATGCGGTTCATGCACAATTCAAAGAACTGGATTTTGCGCCAAGTTTCAATTTTGGCCATCCGCTGTCTTTTGAATTGTCTGAAAGACTGGCATCACTGCTGCCAGATGAAATCAATACGCTGTTTTTCACCAATTCTGGGTCAGAAAGTGCCGATACCGCCATCAAGATTGCCTACGCCTATCATGCGGCCAAGGGGGATACGGGGCGCAAGCGGATCATTTCCCGGCAACGGGCCTATCATGGCGTGAATTTCTGTGGTGTTTCCCTAGGCGGACTTGTGGCAAACCGCAAAGCCTTTGGCCAATGGTTGCCAGTGGATCATCTCAACGCCACCCATGATTTGAGCCGAAATGCCTTTACCATTGGCCAGCCAGAGCATGGCGGGGTTGAGATGGCCAATGAACTGGAAAATCTCATTGCCTTTCATGATGCCTCCACCATTGCGGCGGTGATTGTCGAGCCAATTGCAGGGGCAGGCGGTGTTCTGTTGCCGCCAAAGGGATATTTGCAACGCTTGCGCCAGCTATGTGACCAGCATGGCATTTTGCTGATTTTTGATGAAGTCATCACCGGCTTTGGGCGCACAGGCAAGGCCTTTGCGGCAGAGACATTTGGCGTGGTGCCCGATATCATGACCATGGCAAAGGGCATCACATCGGCAACGGTTCCGATGGGGGCTGTTGCCTGTCGCGATAATATCAAGGAAACGGTTCTGTCTTCAGCCCAAGGCATAGAATTTTTCCATGGCTATACCTATTCGGCGCATCCGCTGGCTTGCGCAGCCTCCCTTGCTGCGCTTGATATTTATGATCGCGAACAATTGTGGGAGCGGGCATCTGGTCCGGTGGGCGATAAGCTGCAAGAGGCCCTGCAAAGCTTGAAAGATCTGCCCCGCGTCATTGATGCGCGCGGTATGGCCTTCATCGGTGCCATTGAATTTGAACCATTAGAAGGCAAACCCGGAGCCATTGGCGCGGCGCTGCTAAAGGAATGCTGGAATCAGGGGATCATGATCCGCGGCCTTGGCGATGCAATTGCCGTCTCGCCGCCCCTCATTTTGGAAGAAGAGCATATTGAACGCTTTGTTGATGGCTTCCGCAAAGCGGTGCATGTGGTGCTGAGTTAAGCTAGGCTCAGGACCCATTAATTTGGCCCATTCTGCGAGAGCAGTTTTGCGCAAGGACAAGGAAGAAAATCGCGACAATGTGGTTCATTTTCAAGATTTTATGACACAGTCATTGCGCAAAAATGCCTCGCCCTTCGGGTTTGTCTTGAAGCACTTATCTATCGAACCAAGAGCTTCAAAAAGGGAACCACCCTTATTTTGCTCTTGGTTCTTCTATCTGAATACTTCAAGATAAAAGGCAAACAAAAGGGCCGCATATGCGGCCCTTGATATAGAGGCAATCAGCGCGGGGCTCTCTTGGCCAAAATTCGCTGCAAGGTCCGGCGATGCATGTTCAAGCGACGGGCTGTTTCCGATACATTGCGATCGCATAATTCATAAACCCGTTGAATATGCTCCCACCGCACCCGGTCCGCCGACATGGGATTCTCCGGTGGTGGGGCTTTGCGATCCTGATCATTGATCAGAGCTGCATAAATATCATCGGCATCGGCCGGTTTGGCAAGATAATCAATGGCACCCAATTTCACCGCAGTCACAGCCGTGGTGATGTTGCCATAGCCGGTTAGCATCAGGGTGCGGGCGTCCGGGTTGGAGGTTTGAATGGCCTCGATCACATCCAGCCCATTGCCATCGCCAAGACGCATATCGACCACAGCATAGCGGGGGGGCTTTTGATTGACCAAAGCCAGAGCATCCGCCACGCTATCAGCGGTTTCAATCTCAAAGCCGCGGCTTTCCATTGCGCGTGCCAGACGGATCAAAAAAGGACGGTCATCATCTACGAGCAAAAGATATCCGGGTTCAAGGGGCATGGTTTCTGCTGTTAAGGTCATTTTTAGCGTGTCTCGCTGCCTGTCAGTTCGTACAGTCTGGGTTCAAATCCCCTGCAGGAAAGAAAGCAGGGCCTGTGTCATTCGGTCTCATAATTTAATTTAGCATCAAATTTACTTCTTTTATTGATTTGCCTCAAGATCAGAGCGAGACCAGGAAAGAAGAATTATGGCACCACTTTGGATATGAGATGACATGCCCTTATCTTTTTGGGTATCTTGTTTCGCGCCTTTCGCCATTGCCTGATCCTGACGATTGGCAAAAGAGACTTTGGCACCGCTGCGCTCAAGCAGGGTTTTGGCAATGAAAAAGCCAAGGCCAAGCCCGCCATGCATGTCATCTGCCCCGCCACTGGGCTTTGCCTCCTGCATCTGACCTTGCACGCTCCCTTTATAATGATGGGCTCGCGTGGTCACATAAGGGTCCCCCAACCGATTGATCACATCATCGGAAAAACCCGGACCATCATCCATAATGCGCAAGGTGATTTGGCTATCAGTCCAGCTGGCGGTCAATTCGACCTTTTTCTTGGCATAATCGACAGCATTTTCGAGCAAGTTGCCCAATCCATACAGCAAACCGGGATTGCGAAACAGAACCGGCTGGCGATCCAGATTGGGGGGGAAATTCTGTATGATCTCAATGCCAAATCCCATATGAGGCTCGCACACTTCTGCGATCAGGGCTTTCAGCCGCATTTTGCTAAAAGTTGCATCCTCGGCGCTGGACAAAGAGCGCAATTTGCCCAAAATCTCTCGGCAGCGCTCAGATTGGGAGCGCAACAAGACGACATCCTCATAAATCGGATCATCTTCAATCAATTCGCGCTCCAATTCTTTGGCAACCAAAGTGATGGTTGCCAAAGGCGTGCCCAATTCATGCGCAGCCGCTGTTGCCAGTCCGTCCAGATTGGACAAATGCTGCTCTTTTGCCAGCACCAGCTCAGTCGCTGACAGGGCATCCGATAACAATTGCCCTTCCTGCGCCACCCGATGGGCATAAACGGACATGAAGCCCATGGTCAAAATGATGGCAACCCAAATGGCCCCAACATAAAAAAGCGGAATATGGGGAGGATTGTTCATCTCCCACGGCAAGGGTTGATGAAACCAGATCAGCAATGTTGCTATCAGGCCAATGGTTGCGGCCAGAAAAATCGTATAACGCGCAGATTGGGTGGTGGCTGAGATCACGGCAGGCACCAGCAACAACAGCGCAAAGGGATTTTGCAGCCCCCCGGTCAAATATAGCAACCCCCCCAATTGACAGCTATCATAGGCAAGCAAGGCCGTCGCCATTTCCGATTTCATTCGAAAATTTTTGCGAAAATGAAAATGCAGATAAAAATTGAGCCAGGCTGATAAGCCAACCAGCGCCAGACAGAGCCAGGCTTCAAAGTCATACCCCAAAAGCCAATGCACAATGATCACAGCAATGCTTTGCCCAGCAATGGCCAGCCAGCGCAATTTAACAAGGGTATTCAATTTTATCTGGCGATGTCCAAAACTTGGATCAGCCAGCGAAGAGGAAAGCATGAGCGTTATATCACCAAGCCTGAAGTGCCAAAGGAGTGGTTTGAATGGTAAGCATCCAGGGGAATTGCTGCAACTGCTTTTAGAAGAGGATGTTTAAAATTTTGATTGTCCGCAAATAAAGGGCGAGGAATAAGAGATTATATTGCAGCGCAATGTAAAAATTGTCATTATTTCTGCTATTCTCCAAAAGTTGCGTATATATTGCCTTGTCAGCACACAGAGTGACACAGTAACATAGTGCGATGCACAATCGAGCCTGAGATGCAATGCCCAATGAATGAGGCAAGGCCACAGCAAACAGGACCCCATAGCAAACAAGACCAAAGACCAGCCAGCCCCAGCGCCAAACCCAAAGATCGGATAATGGCTGAAGACTGAGGCAACAGGAGACAGGCGAATGACAGCTCAAAGCAATTGGTTTGAAGGAAAAATGCCTGAATTTGATCTTTCCACCATGCCTTTGCCATTCTACCAGCTCTATGAATGGAATCATGCAATTCTAAGCCCGTGGCGCGCCGCCGCCGATGCCACCCGCATCTATTTGCAAAATCCGGTCAATCCCATCTCTCAAACCCCTTGGGGCAAATCCATGGCCGCCATGTGCGAATTGTTCGAACGCACAACGCGCCAATATGGCAAGCCTGAATTTGGCTTGAACCAGACCGAAGTCGATGGAGAAATTGTATCGGTCCATGAGAAAGTGGTTTGGAGCCGCCCATTTTGCGATTTGCTGCATTTCGAGCGGATGCTGCCCGCCGATCATGGCAAAGATCCAAAGCTTTTGATTGTTGCGCCGATGTCTGGCCATTATGCCACCTTGCTGCGCGGCACGGTCGAAACCATGCTGCCCAATCATGATATTTATATCACCGATTGGATTGATGCCCGCTTGGTGCCTGTCACAGAAGGCGAATTTGGCCTATGCGATTATATCGAATATCTCATGGATATTTTGCATCATCTGGGGCCAAACACCCATATTATGGCGGTCTGTCAGCCCTCTGTCCCTGTCATGGCCGCAGCAGCCGTGATGAATGAACAAAACGACCCCATGGCCCCGGCCTCCATGACGCTTATGGGCGGGCCAATTGATACGCGCATTTCCCCAACGGCTGTCAATGAATTTGCCAAAAGCAAAGGCGATGGCTGGTTTGAGAAAAATGTCATCATGCAGGTGCCCTTTCCCCATGCCGGTTTTACCCGCAAAGTCTATCCGGGCTTTTTGCAACTTGGTGGTTTCATGGGCATGAATTTGGATCGCCATGTGTCTGCGCATCAGGAATTTTATAATCATCTCATCATTGGTGATGGAGATTCGGCAGAAAAGCACCGCGATTTTTATGATGAATATCTGGCTGTGATGGATCTGACGGCAGAATTTTATCTCCAAACGGTCAAAGCGGTCTTTTTGGATCATTCCCTTCCCAATGGCACCTTGCAATATCGCGGTGAGACAGTGGATTGCAGCAAAATCACCAAAACCGCACTGATGTCGGTTGAGGGGGAAAAAGACGATATTTCAGGCGTAGGCCAGACCAAAGCCGCCCATGATTTATGTCCCAATTTGCCAGATGACATGCGCGACCATCATGAGCAGCAAGGAGTCGGCCATTACGGCGTTTTCAATGGCAGTCGCTTCCGCTCGGACATTGCGCCCAGAATTGCCGCTTTCATCCGCAAGCAAGATCATGATTTGGGCGCAAAAGCAAAACCTGCTGCAAAACGTCCCGCACAACGCAAAAGCGCAACAAAGAAATAAAGCCTTTTGCAAATAGATAAATGACTTGAATGCAAAAAGCCGGGTGATCATCATCCGGCTTTTTTGTTGTAGATAGCCTCACAAGCCCAGTCATTGACGGTGCGCAAAATGCTCAAGCCTTTGAAAGAAAAGACTTTCATTCACGAAGTCGTCAAATTTCGCGAGCAGCAATTGCTTCTCTGGCTCAGATCGGTTTTTCTGATCTCAGATGTTAAATCGGGCAACAAAAACACAGGCTTTGGGATTGGCTGGACGCGTTTCAAGAGCAACGACAGAAAATAAATTTTGTTCAAAATCTCTTGAAGAGAGTAAATATGCCTCCCATCTCTTGTGGTGTGAGAGACAAAACGCCTTTGCAAAAGAAAAGGTGCGTTTGTCAAATGTAAAACCAAACGAAAGGAAGACAATGGCACAGGCAGCAACAGCAAAATCATCTTGGAAAGGGCAGCATATTGCTTTGATGATTCTTGGTTTTATTCTCTTCTGGCCGCTTGGTCTTGCGATGTTGGCCTATATTATTTGGGGAGAAGAAATGCGTGAAATGTTTCAGGACATGAAAAGCCGATTGAAAAGTCATACGGATGGGGCATGTTGTGGCACAAAGAGCTACAAAGGTGGCTTTGCCAAGACCGGAAATGTTGCCTTTGATGACTATCGCAAGGCAGAGATGGAGCGTCTTGAAGAAGAGCGTCGCAAGCTGGAAGCAGAGAAAGCGGAATTTGAAGAGTTTCTGATTGAGCTGCGCCGGGTGAAAGATCAGGAAGAGTTTGATCGCTTCATGAAAAACCGCCACAATCAGCAAAGCGCGTCAACTGCATCGAAAAGTGAACAGGAAGAAGCAAAACCTGATGCGTGATAAATAAGATTGATGATCAAGACAAAAGGGCGGGACCTTGGATCCCGCCTTTGTCTTTTGTGCGATCCAAAGCTGAAAAATGCATCGAGATAACTTGACAGATATTCTATTGTACAGAACTATAATGCATTAAAATAGAATATTTGGATATTGAGCATGCAGAATGAAACCAAGACAAAAGTGCAAAAAGTGGAAGCTGTCGAACGTGCTTTGAGCATTTTGGACGTGTTTTCCGATGGTCAGGTTTCGTTTTCCTTAAGTGAATTGGCACAGGCAACCGGACTATATAAAAGCACCATTTTGCGGCTTTGTGCCTCCTTGGAGCGCTTTGACTATATGCGCAAAGATGAGGAAGGGCGCTATCATCTTGGCCCCGGCCTTTGGCGTCTTGGCTCTCTCTATCGCCAGAATTTTGCAGCAGGCGATCAGATCCGCCCCGAATTGCGATATCTGACCCGAGTGACGGGGGAAACCTCTTCCTTCTTTGTCCGAGAAGGTGATCAAAGGCTCTGTCTTTATCGGGAAAATTCCAAAAAAGAAGTGCGCCACCATCTGGAAGAGGGCTTGAAATTACCCCTTAACAATGGCGGAACTGGGCGCATTTTGCTTGCTTTTGATGGCGCACGCGGCTCCCTTTACGATGACATTCGTATTGATGGATATTATGTGTCATTGGGAGAGCGTGACCCGGATCTTTTTTCTGTTGCCATGCCTGTTTTTAATGCCAGAGGTGCCCTTGCAGGGGCTTTTTCCGTCTCTGGTTTGCTCTCGCGTTATAATCAAACGGTCAGAGATGACATTCTGGTCGAGCTTCGGACCAGCGCCAAAAGATTGGCTGGCTCCCTTCCTGACGAATGAGTGTCTCCATAGCCCCTCACAATCAAACTAATGGCCAGATCTGTGTAAAATTATCCCATTTCTTGCGAGCAGCAGGAAAACTTTATTATTTTCTGGGATTTATGTGCAGTTTTGCGCAACGAATGCAAAAGGGTATCAAGAACGAGCCTTGCAACAGGCAACATTCTCCAGTAGCCTTGCAACAAACAAGCGTCGAATAGAACAGTTCGCTTTTGCGAATCCCGCCATAGGTCATCCTGACCATGACGCCAAAACCATAAAACCGGATGCCACCAAATCCGGTGACCAGAACGATTGGGAGGAATATCATGAAAAAGCTATTATTGGGTACAGCTGCGGCTCTTGTCATCACTGTTGGGGCAAGCGCACCAGCCATGGCTGAGAAAACCATTCGCATCACATTGCAATTGCCGGAAAAACATCCTTTGGGTCAAAATTTCAATGCTTGGAAATCCTGCGTTGAAAGCAAAACATCCGATCTGAAAATCCAGCTTTTCCCCTCTGCCCAGCTTTATAAAGACAAACAGGTGCCAGAAGCCGTGGGATCAGGCGCCATTGAAATGGGCGCTGCATCCCTGACCCGCTTTGCCGGCACCGTGCCAGCGGTAGACGCGATCTACGTGCCCTTTTTGCTTGATAGCGAAGAGAAGGTGAAAAAAGCCACAGCCCCCGGCTCAGAAGTGCGCAATGTGCTGGATGCCGCCGTTCTTGAACAGACCAATGCCCGCATTTTGTGGTGGCAAGCCTATGGCCGTACGATTTATCTCTCAAAAGAGCCTGTGCGCGTTCCTGATGATCTCAAGGGCAAAAAAGTCCGCACCTTTGGCAAATTGTTGGGCTGGACTGTGGAAGCCCTTGGTGGCGCCCCAACCCTGATGTCCGGCTCCAAGCAATTTCTGGCCTATCAGCAAGGCGCCGTGGATGCAGGCATCACGGGCATTACCGGGGTGAAATCGCGCAAGCTTTATGAAGTCATGCCCAACATGACCCTATCCTATGATGCAGATATCGAATTTGTGGCCGTGATGAATAATGATTTTTATAACGGCCTGTCTGATAGCAACAAAGCCATTGTCAATGACTGCGGCCAGAAGGTCGAAAAAGAGCTGCGCGACAATATGCTGAAAATCGAAAATGAAACGCTGGACTTCCTCAAGGACAAAATCAACATCGTTGATTTGACCGATGAAGAGCGGGCAAAATGGCGCGAAGCGACCAAGGCTGTGGTTGATCGCTTCATCAAAAATGGTGGCGAGACAGCCGCCAAAGTGATCGAAGCGGCCAAATAAGACAAAACAAATAGGCAGGACAGCGTCCTTCTTGCTGTCCTGTCTTTCTTGGGCCAAGGATAGACCATGCTCGCTTTGATGGACAAATTAACAGAGCTGACAGGCAAAGTGGCAGCTTGGATGCTGTTTGCCGTTGGCTTTTTCGTCACCTATGAAGTTGTGATGCGCTATGTCTTTACCGCGCCAACCATCTGGGTTGATGAAGTTTCGCGTATTTTTCAAATCTGGGCGACATTTCTGGCATCGGCCTATGTGCTCAAACATCGCGAATTGATTGTCATTGACCTGTTTTTCAAAAAGACAGAGACGCTTGCGCGCAAATTGGTCGAGACGATCTCTCTGATCATCATTGTTGGTTTCTGTGCTGTGGCCGTAAAATTCGGCTTTGATCTCTGGCTCAAGGCAACCTTGGCGGGCCATACGACCGATTCTTTCCTTGCCCCGCCAAAATGGCTAACCCATAGCTCCGTTTGGGTTGGATTGGGGCTTTTGGCCATGCAAGCCATTGCTGAACTGATCAAGGTCTGGACGATTGGCGTGCCGGAGCTGGATCCTCACAGCGCTGACTAACCTCTGGAATGAGATAAGAGAGACGATATGGAAGCTGCAATCATTCTCGGGGCCTTGATTATCCTGCTTGGCTTGCGCGTGCCCGTGGCCTTCGCCCTTGGCGGGTTAGGCGTGATCCTTTTGTGGTGGAAAGGCTTTCCTTTGGTGGGTGTGCCCCAGCGTCTTTATGGCACGATGGATAGCTTTGAGCTGCTTGCCGTGCCGATGTTTTTGCTGATGTCCGGCATTTTGTTAAAAGGCGGCGTTGGCAAGGATCTGTTTGCCGCGGTCCAAAGCTGGGTTGGCCATTGGCCGGGTGGGCTGGGCGTGGCAACCATCATTTCCTGCGCGCTTTTTTCAGCAATTTCCGGCTCTTCTGTGGCAACCGCAGCAACCATTGGCACAGTCGCCCTGCCAGAAATGGAAGCCCGCGGTTATAATCGCTCTTTCACGCTTGGCATGTTGGCCGCAGGCGGCACTTTGGGCATTCTGATCCCCCCCTCCATTCCGCTCATTCTCTATGGCGTTGTCACCGAAGAATCGATCCCAAGCCTATTTCTGGCGGGCATCGGCCCCGGCTTGTTTCTGGCTGGTGTCTTCATCATTTATGGGATGCTCTATGCACGATTTGGTGGTGGCTATTTGCCAAGCCCAAAGGCAGACTGGCAAGAGCGCAAACGCGCCACAGTGATGGCCCTGCCCACCATTCTTTTGGCGATGGCAATCATCGGATCCATTTATGCAGGCATTGCAACCCCGTCGGAAAGTGCGGGCGTTGGCTTTGTTCTGGCGCTGATCATGACCTATGCCATGGGCCGCATGGACTGGCAAAAGGTAAAAGACGCCACGCATAAGGCGATGGTGACCACCATCATGATTTTCCTGATCATTGCTGGCGCCAAAGTCTTTTCCTATGCCATCACATTGTTCCAGATACCACAGGCCATTTCCGCAGCGCTGACCACAAATATTGCCGATCCAAATGTCTTTATGCTGGCGGTTGGTGGCGTTCTGCTCTTGATGGGCTTCTTTCTGGAATCCATTTCCATGCTGCTCATCATGGTGCCAGTGCTCTATCCAGCGCTCGAAGCCATGGGCATTCACCCCATCTGGTTCGGCATCTTCTTTGTCGTGCTCATCGAGACGGCCCTGATCACACCACCGGTTGGCATGAATTTGTTCATCATTCAGGCGGTCGGAAAGGCAAAATTACAAGAAGTCGTGCGCGGCGCATGGCCTTTCGCCATCATGATGCTGGCAACCGCAGCCCTGCTCTGGTTCTGGCAGGATCTGGCGCTGTATCTGGTCTTTAAATTTTAGGATATTGACGCTAAATCGACCTAAAAAATCATGAGATTTGACCTCTCAAGGGCAGGGTGCCATTGCGAATACAAACAACTTCGCAATGGCCTACCAACAATGGCGCACAATGCAGCTTGAACAATTCATTTAGCTATGAATTAGAATGGAAAAATCCGCGCAAAGCAGGCTTTGAAACGGAACGATCTGTACACAGCCTAAATTCCACCGCTGCAAAGAAAAACGCGCCATAGGTACAACGCCATAAGCAATTGTTTTTCTTGGATAAAAGAATAAAATTTAAGAAGAAAAGATAAATGGCGCGCCCTGAGAGAGAAAGCTCAAACGCGCTATTTGCCGATCTGGCGACATGGGAACAGTATTTACGAGCTGAAAATAAGAGTGTTGCTTCAACATTTGAGACCTTCCCAACCAGTCCCTCTTCAAAACCACCTCGCTCCCCCAAATTGCGAGGGCCGTCCCGATGAGCAAGACGGCTTCGCTTAAATCTCGGTTTTCTGACGCGGCGGATCAGAATCGTACGCGTAAATCTGCGCCGTCTCCTGTCACCTTGCGCCTGACAGAAGAAGAACGGGCAATGTTGAATGAGTGGTCGCAAGGCTCTTCCATGAGTGCCTATATCCGCAAATGTCTGTTTGAGGATAAGGAGAGTAAACGCAAGAAACCGCGCCGCCCGGAAGCGATTGCAGATCATCAAGCCCTTGCGCAAGTTCTGGGAATGTTGGGAAGCTCGCGCATTGCCAACAATCTCAATCAGCTTGCCTTCCATGCCAATACCTGGACCTGTCCCGGTTTCGTTCCGCTCCGTGTTCTCATTTAGGCTGCTTTTCTCTCGAAAGCCAAGGGGCTTTTCCAGCCGAGAGCTGAGTGTTTTCTTCGCGGATTGTAGAAACCATT
>JAOXSG010000966.1 GCA_025800105.1 Cohaesibacter sp.
GTTTTGCCGCTTTTCTCGACACACCTCTTGTCCGAATAGGGTACTGTCGTGAGTTGTGGCCCATTTGCCATCCCGTACTATGCACGAAGTCCCCGAATTAAGAGCTGCTTCTATACTTACCAGAAATTTGCTTTAAGCTGGCGAGGGTAGCTCTATCGCAGATCGTCCATTTTGTTTCCCGACATGCTTTGCGGTGGTTGCAAGGCAAAAGATAGGCCCAAATGGCGTACATAGCCGTATGCAATGAATGAAGTGGAATGACGGGCTCTTCCCGGCGGCCCATCAGCGTGAAGAAGCCTGGCAAAGCTTCGGGAGAGCTCCGGCGGGATGGCCGCAACCGTTTCCTCGGGGTTCTGCATCAAAATGGCGGAAAATCGCACTCGAGATGGGCGTTTTAAGCGCCAATTTGAAAAAGTGGAAATTACAGTTTTTCTCGCAGCTAAACCAAGCGTTCTCCTTTGGAATAGTGTTCTGGGACTAAAAGTTAATCAGCCATGGTAACT
>JAOXSG010000976.1 GCA_025800105.1 Cohaesibacter sp.
AGCGTTAAATCATCTGTACAATGTAATGCACCATGTTCTGGCATAAAGTACTAACGCTATCCCACATGATGAGACACAACGACAATTGGAAGGGACTACCCAAGTCGCGATGGAAACACAGGAAAAAATAAAAGAAATGGCATCAAAGATTGCGGAGCAGAAGGAATTAACATTTTTGCAGGCAAGCTTGAATCGGGAGGCCCAAGCAAAATTGGAAGAGGATCTAACAAGGCAAACGAAGAAAGAGCTGCAAAATGTTTCAGTAATGGTACAGCAGGCTCAAATGCTTGCTCAACAATCCTCACAGAAATCGGGAATATATGAGACTCAAATGGCAGAGATGATGAAGAAGATGACCTTCCTAGAGGATGCATTGGTGCAACAAAGGAAAAGGAGGATGACCTTGGAAAATCAACTCTCCTCGGCACAAGACAGGATAGGCGGTGCAGAGAGGCGTGCAAAAGCATTGGAGGAGGAAAATGTACAGATTAAGGGTGAGCTGCAAAGCTGGAATGAATATTATGAACAAGAAGCTGAGGTGGTGACTTCCAGTGCTACCACAATCAGTTCTCCTCTGTTATCTGCTGCACCTACTGTCATGAGTGAACCGCTTCCCCTTACTCCATCTCTGCCAGTCACTTTTCCTCCGATTTCTCTAACATGGCACCCCGCTCCGTATGCTGGTGATCTTATTCCTTCCGGTTCATCAAATGTACTTGTTGAAAGTAATCCTTTTGCGACACTGGATGATGATGCACTTCAATCAGTTCCAATTCCTATACCAAATCAGCAAACAGAGGCAAGACGAGTCTCCTTTGGTTCCGTATTCCCCGGAAGCAGTGTCTCCGGTGGAAATGGTCGAGGAAATGGCAATAGCGGTGGCCTCGATCTACATTCTACACGAGTACCGCATGGGTCAGGAAGTACCTTTCAAATCGGGATTAAGCCCAAGGACCCTCCAATCTTTTATGGGCGAGCCAATGAGGACGTTGACACGTGGATCGCCAAGGTGGGGGATTTTCTCTACCTCACTGAGGCGAATCCACGGCAACAGGTGGCCTATGCGGCAACCCTTCTCCAGGAGGCGGCAGCTGACTGGTGGATGGCGTTGTTGCGGGAGAGATCAGGACGCCGCCCAGATGATTGGGCTGAGTTTACTGTTTTGTTGGCTAAACGTTTTGGCAGTAGTACCAGGATTGACAGGGCAAGAGCAGAACTGCGTAACATCCGCCAAGGTCAATCAGAAACTGTGCGCAGCTACTCTACACGGTTTGAATCCCTCCTGGGCAAACTGCCAACGTTTGATCGCGAATGGGCCAAAACCCAGTTCGTGTGGGGA
>JAOXSG010000977.1 GCA_025800105.1 Cohaesibacter sp.
CACCGAAAAGTACGAGAATTACCACGAAAAATGAACATCGAAGAAGTTGAAGAGCCAAAAAACTACGAAAATTTACAGACGAAACCCGTTTTAGACCCTTTCAAGAGCACCGCAGATCACCTAAAAGTACGAGAATTACCAGGAAAAATGAACATCGAAGAAGTTGAAGAGCCGGAAACTACGAAAATTTACAGACAAAACCCGCGCGCGCCGCGCGGCCAAGCCGGAAACTACGAAAATTCACAGACGAAACGAACATGCAAGCACGAAACCACGAAAATAGCGATGAATTCCGCGCGCCACCCGTCCGCCACCTCGATCTAGCCACCCGGGCTTTTTACTATTACCGTAAGAACCCCAAATGTTACCACAATGTTTGGGGAAAAAGATAGAGTTTGATTTGGGTGGCTAAAGGCGATGATCACCAAACAGGGGAAAGCCGTATCCAAATGGTTGACACACACAGGTGCCACTGCTGCTGCGGTAGCAGCCGCCGCACCTTTGGGCGGTGCCGTGGATGACGAAGTGCTGCGTGGCCCGTGCCCGGCAATGTCATTGTGGGATTTTCTGAACAAAACGGACATGTGGAGCAGCGTCAAGAAACCTGGTGTTGGCCTGTATTTATAGTCAGGTTTTTGTATATCTACGTATAATAACAGGTGTGTATATATCATCTAGTTGGTGGTTTCAAATATTTTTTATTTTCA
>JAOXSG010000988.1 GCA_025800105.1 Cohaesibacter sp.
GAAAAGAACTAAAATAGTTCCAAAATCTGGGCTGTTTCAAGAAGAATTCTTCTGCCTAGTGGCCAAAAAAAGTTCCAAAAATTGGAACCCGGTCCTGCCTTAGCTTGAACATGGTCCGCAGAAACAGGTTCAGCAAGTGGCACACCGCTGCGCGAAATGCCAAATCTTCGTTTGAAGGTGCGAACCCAACGTCGCATAGCCATTTCAGCTGTAGCTACCCGGCAGAACGACAAGCAAATCGAAACGTACTGTGGGGGGCCTTGGATCTGAGGGTGGCAAAACTGTATTTCCAGGTTCCAAAAATTGGAACCCCATCTCTTTGTAAGTGCACAGTGCTAGCGCGCCATGGCTAAAGCATTGCGGACCACAGTGCAACAAAATGGAACTGGCACAAACATAAGGTTGAAATTCGGCTGTTCAAAGATATTCAGGTAACCAGGGCCAGGCATGTCATTCAAATCAATAGAATCACGAACCTGTCATTCAAATCCATCGAAAAAAGGAGCCTTCATGCAAAACCTTTCTAAATCTTTGAACAGCCGAATTCCAACTTTATGCTTGCCGGCTTGGTGCTGCTGTATGCTGCGACATGGACTCCGCAGATTTCTCAGAAGAAGCAGTTATCGTTACCGGCAAGGCCGCGGAGCAACCCTCGAATTGCCAAATACAACAAGACTACGGCGACCCAGTGTGACAACAAAACCCATAAAGGTCATTTCCAATGCGCGGGGCAACCATG
>JAOXSG010000997.1 GCA_025800105.1 Cohaesibacter sp.
CCACTGGCTGATCGACTACGCCATGCATGGTTTCATCTTAAACTCGTCAGTGGAAACCAGAAACGTGGTAAAAGTTAAGTTTTTCAATTAGATAGACATGAAATGTTGCAAAAAAAACTGTGCAAATTTGCAACTGCGTCAGTGCATCTGTCACCTCGACTGTTCATGAACGTTTATTAATGACTTCGAGGTTAAAAGCCATTTGAATTGTAATTTTAGCAATTTTGTTTAAGGAAGTAGGAAGCTGAGAGATGTCTTTTCTCTATAATCGTATTTCTGCCAAATCTCGTGTTACACTTGAGTCGGGCCCGTTTCAAACGTCGTGCTACTGCAGTCCCAATAATGTAGCTCGGCGATAGCACGACTGTAGCACGGCTTGGTTTCAGAAGTCGAATTTCATTCAGCTGTTCCAAAAGAAAACGCTTCAGCGCGGTTGTATGAACTAATCCAAAACAAAATGTATTAAAATGTTTTTATAATTTATGAATTGAGTTTGGCACGGCAGCAGCACGACGTTTGAAACCAAGTCGCACTACTGCCGTGTAGCACGGCAGAGCTTGCCATGCTACACGGCAGTGGCACGACTT
>JAOXSG010001007.1 GCA_025800105.1 Cohaesibacter sp.
CTGCAAGAAAACTGCTGCGCCACAACCTGCGCCTGCGCCTGCGACACCACCTCCATAGCCAAAAGGTCACCATCTCATGGGTGATTAAACATTTGCCTTGGCCATCATATGAATTAACATTATGAAAGTTGACATTCTCCAGTGTTTTATCTCCTCCGCGGCCATTTTAGGCATCAGGCTTATATGGATCAACTTCAACGAAAAGGTTTTCCGAACAGTCCGTGATCTTATGAAAGCCCCCTTAACTGGCACTTAATTTTTGTTTTGTTTTGAACTTTTGCATATATTGCATAACCATGTCTGGCAACAAGCTTGTGAAAACGATCATCGAAGCTGCAACTCTCACTGGCTTTGCCGCCGGCATCGGCTGGGTCGCAAAAAGGGTGGGGAAAGAGGATTTTACCTCCGACCCCAGCAGCAGTGCGATGAACTACGCAAAGTTCACTGTCGTCATGGCGGGCAGCATTGCGCTCAAACGGTACCTCGAGGACCAAAAATCCTCCCCGCCAGCGTTTGAAATTAATGAATTGAAATTAAAAATGGGCTCTGATATATAAAATTGTTACACTGCAAGAACGAAGCATGGCAAGTGTCGCTATTATGGTTGGTGGGGCTGTGTTGAACGCTGCGACTTTCATTGGTGGCAATTATCTTGCCTGGGCGCTCGGCGGGGGTGGACACCTGCGCAAGAAGAAAAAGTGCGCCATGATAAAGCGCTCGAGGCGTATCAGGCGGCTTACGCCAAATACACGCG
>JAOXSG010001011.1 GCA_025800105.1 Cohaesibacter sp.
AAATTGTACCGCTTCATTTTGCTTAGGTCGCAGAGCAACCATTTGTGCGTATTCCCTACGCCCAAAACATTTGCGTTGGCAACGTGTTTGGATAAGACAGCCAAAGAAGAAGATCGAAGGACATTAATTGATCAGACGGTACTGCCCCCTGGAAAAGCAAAAGATCCCGTCGAGATTCAAGCCCTGAGATCTGAAAGGGTCGTTGTGATTTCTGATCTTCCACTGTCGTGGAAATCGAATCAAAATAATCTGAATGACATCGCCAGCATCATCACACAATGGGGATGGAATAACGTTCAGCATTATTGTCCATCAGACTATGACCCCAAGGCTGATTACCTAACCCAGCCATGCAACCTCGTTGCCGAGATTTTGGAAAATGCAAGTCCAGAAGACGACATCAAGAAAGCCACCATCCATGTCTGGATTGCCATGACGGATGTCATTGATTACAGAACCAAAGGCGGTAGTGTTCACTTCGCCATCAAGGATCTAAGTAATGAGATGACAAACTACTTCATGCAGTGCCTGCAAAGAGTGCATGATGCAGGACGGGGAAAGAACCCGATGATTATAAACATCAACACAAGTGGGGAA
>JAOXSG010001012.1 GCA_025800105.1 Cohaesibacter sp.
CAAGACCATGGGGAGCACGTACCCAATTTGTTGTGCGCCGAAATCAACCAAAGCGACGAATGCGAAGTCTTTGAAGGCGAACAATGCGTTGAAGAATTCTTGGATTGGGTACGGTCTCTGACCGTGACGGATGATCCAGACCAAGAACGCCCTGTCATCGCCGTAGCGCACAATTTCCAGGGCTACGACAGCTACTTTATTTTAGACGAATTTTACAAATAGGGTATTTGTCCCGATCAAATCGTCAATGGAGCCAAAATCTTTTCCATGAGCGTGGAAAAACTCAAATTCATCGAAAGCATGTCCTTCTTACAAATGCCCTTGTCGGGATTCACAAAAGGCTTTGGTCTCGCCGAACTCAAGAAAGGTTTCTTCCCTCACTTCTTCAACACATTGGACCACCAAGATTACGTTGGTCCCATCCCATCTCAAGATTATTACGACCCCAAGGGAATGTCACCGAAACGCAAAAAAGAATTCGAGACATGGCACAAAGCGCGACGCGACGAACATTACCAATTCAACTTCCACGACGAACTG
>JAOXSG010001037.1 GCA_025800105.1 Cohaesibacter sp.
GGATTATCGCCGACGAGAACTTCCATGTCTGACAAGCCATTGTTTGATTTCACAGTCTCAGCTGATCAGCATCCATTTTTTCCCCGAGACTCACACGCTCATCGCTTTAATTAATTTCACCGTATTTAATTGGCAGCGCCGCCAAAAAATACAGGCTAACTTAATTTTAATAACACACCGCCATCTCGTCACTTTCAAACGTTTGAATGGACGCATCGGCGGTGGACCCATCAGATGACAATGATCTGGGCCGGAATTTAAACGAAACTCGGACTTGAAAACACAACGGACGCCGCATTCACGACCCGCCGGTGCCAAATTTGTCCCCAGTGTCATCACTTGGAATTGTCGCGCCAATTGATCATAGACTTTGACCTCGCACGCCTGCGCGTTGGCATTGACAATATAAAAAACAAAATAATTATTACGCGGGTATTTAGTACTTGAACTTTGACTGAATGAGACTTTAAATTTATGACTGCGCCTATCAAGATTTGGTTCAACAAATTTACCATATCAAAAAAAACGGAAATGCGCAATGGCTGAGCGTTTGTCAAAGGTTCAGTCCTTCTCTCTCAAATCCGCGCCAGAGAGGAGGAGGTCAATCGTGTCGGCTAAGTACTTCATTTGTGGGTTTGCCAAGTAATCCTTCATCGCAGCACGGCCTCAAAATGATGACGCCAAGTAATCCAGCTTGGGAACATGAACTAATTAATCCAAACTAACCCAAAAAGGAATCAAAAAGTAGTCAAGGCACGTCTTAGCAATTTAGGCCTTGTCCAGACCACCATGCGCCGAATCTCTTCAGGTGTTTGTCCATAGCACCTTCCCAAACCAGCGTCCAGGTCAGCCATCGTCGTCGAAACCCTTGAGCCCCACAAAAACAGTCAACGCAAATTCAAGGTCCAAGTCGGATGTGAGAAGAACGGAAGTATTATGCGCCAAACCACACAAACACCACTGCTGGATATTATGTTCGTCATGTGTTTCCAATGCGTTTTCATCGCGTGGTTTCATCTTATTAAGTTTTAAAGCAATCACCTAACTTGACAGGCAGTACCAAACAACTTTGTAACGGAGAGATTTGCACTTATTTTTCCTTTCCTCATGAAGCAACGCACTGACGATTTAATTAATATTTAACAGCTCAGCACAGTCAAGTCGTGACTCAAGCCCACACTGCCATCTTTTCATGGATGGGGCTGTTAATTTTGTAGACAGCATCTGGTAGGTGGCCAGTTGTCGGTGGTGCAAATTCCCATATGTCCTCGAAACTTGCGATCAGCCCTCCTGCTTTCAAGGCCCTGCCACCGATCCTCATTACCATGCTGACGCTAAAGCCGTCGCCCAGCGTTTTTCCGATCTCACCAGCCGAAAAGTTTTGGAGCAGGTCATCAATGAGAGGCCTGGGCCACCCCTGCAAAGCAGCGATCTCAAAAATGTTCATCCAACGATTCAGGGACATGAGGTAATGGCCATTGCTACCTCCCCTTGTCTTTGTCAAACACGGTGATAGGTCAAACATGACAGACAGGAAACCTTTTCCGGCTCCTGCATCGCAAACCAACACTGCCTTGCTTTGATCAAAATCCTTGAACTTGCTCTTGGCTTTCGCCTAAGCTTCTGCAACGTTGGCCTTGGCACTAGGACTCAAACTAGTTTCCTGAGAGACATTCTTCACCAAATACCTGTGAAATGATTGGGGCGGCATGGAATGCGGCCATTCAAAGGGCGTCTGCAAACGATTCTTGAGCACCGCAACCACATAAACCCTCGGTCGGTGGTGAGGGATCCCTCCATGAGTGCAAGTGTTAAGAACCCTGGCATGGCACTTGTACCCTGCTCGGCGTAGCACATCAACCACGGCATCAAGCACAGGTCGGTTGTGCTTGTTGACCAAGCCCTTCACGTTCTCGAAACATGCCACGCGTGGCCGCTGCGTCAACACGTAGTCGACACTGTGGAGCAGCACGCTTCCACGAGGGTCGCTTAATCCACCACCTTTCCCTGCTGCGGAAAACGCAGGGCAAGGCGCACCGCTCATGTAAAAGTCGCATCTTGGCGCTGTAGCATTGTCTCTTTGAGTGATGTCTTCATAGATCACTTCCTTGGTTGTATATTATAAGTCTAAGCTCCGATGACAGCAGAATGACTCAAATAATCAAATTAGAATTCAAACAGAGTTGCAACCAAGATTCTGGAGTATCATCAAAGTGCGCATGCACTTGCAAGGCCATTTTTCTTCTCCTCTCACAAATGTCCTTGACTGCTTTAACTACCCAAACTTCCCCCTTACGATTTGCAAGGGCACACCCAACACCAAAAATACCCAAAAATATTAATAAGTTCGAGGTATTAAATTAAATTCAAACAGCCCAAGTCACTGATATGAAAGCCGTCTTCAACTGCACCGATGCGCCAAGAGCCATCTTGAGGGCCACGAAATCCGAACCAAGACCTGTGCAGTCCGAGCCAAGCTTGAGAACCTGGCCTGAGCTGACTCTCCGTCCAGCATTTGGTACAACTTCCGCCCGCTCCTTCAACGAATTGATGAAGTCCTGGGCAAATTTCCTGGGCTAACAGGTTTTTGAAGTTGCATTGAATCAACATGAGCACCGCCCAGATTCATGCACACCACCCAGGTTTAACAAAAATAATTCAAATTACCTCGAACCTAGTCTATATTGATTTGATAAGTTTTAATCTCTTATTTTTAGAATATATTACTGCATTTGAACAGAACTTATTAAAATGTCAACCAAGTGTCATCTGCAAAGATTCTTGTTTTGTCATTGGTCGTGAAGCTTTAACCTTAGGCATAGCCTTTGGAACTGGTTTCGCCGGAAAAGACTTCTTCGATCTCGTTTTCACGGATTTGGCAGCAGGTTTCTTCAAAGAACTCTTCTGAACTAGAGGTCCACGCTGTCCAGCCTTGGTCTTCATCGGCTTGGACTTGTCGACCTTCTTCGCATCATGCTGGGCCCAATCAAAATCCAAATCCATTTCACCCTACTAAATCAAATCGCTCAGAAACGCTACGGGATGGGATGCTACGTGTTTAAACTTGCCATTCCATGCAAGGCAGCGACAATGATGACAAGAACAAGAAACCCAAAAATCAAAATTGGACTGGTCTTCCTGTGCAAATTTGTGAACCGCTTCCACCTTTTTTAACCGGCAATGGAATCCGTGCTGGACAATGATGGCAGTCGCCCAGACTCAGCCATCAAAAGCTAAATTGCTAAGTCAAATTGGCCAGGTCAAAAATGTGAAGAAATCAATCAATGAAATTTGAAGTCTTGTCAAAATCGCCGAAATGGCAGATCAAGCCTCAATGAAACTTCAACAGCAATGAAACTCTGCGAGCAGCAACTCAAATCGGCCAATTCAATGGTCCCCTAAGCTGATCCACTCACTCAGAAGCAGAATCCGTGTCTTCGATCAACTCTTCATCCTCTTTCTTTTCTTTCTTGGTCTTCTTAGCAGGCTTAGGCTTCTTGGCAGGCTTGACGGATTCAGGCTTGGCATTGGCGTCAGCAGGGCGCTTCTTCTCCTTCTCGTCGCCCTTGGCCTCTGAAGCAGCAGCAGCCCACTCAGGGCTGTAAAAGGTGGACCCTTCAGACCTCATCAGCATCTTCACATACTCCACCAGCTGAGCTTTGAGCAAAGAGCAGTGCAGGTCAGACATACCCAGTCCCAGGTACGGCACCCTTCGGAGCAAACACGCTCGTGCTAGATCTCCACAACCTGGAGTTAAATCCAGGCAACCTCGGATCTCATATGCCCCAAGGGCATCTGAGTACAGTGGTTCAGGCAAGTGATGGTAGAACGCTGGTTCGAAGCTCTCGTCACTTCGTTCCTCCTCCTTGCCATCGTCAGGATCTGCACCGCCCATCATCTTGGCCCCATACATTTCTTTCCTTTTTGTTGCCGATGGAAGAAAAAAAAAAAAAAAAAGACACCGATGACAAGTGATTTAAACATAATAGAACCGTGAGATGAATCAATGATCAATGACAAAATTACTCAAAGAGCAAAATCGTTTCTTATAGATTTCAATTGCCAAATGTCTTC
>JAOXSG010001039.1 GCA_025800105.1 Cohaesibacter sp.
CGTAGAGTTCCGGGAATTGCTTAAAATATTCTGAGAAACTTGTCGCCTGAATATCCAACCATGACATCTCCCTTCGCTCTGAAGCTCTCTGCCTTCGCAAAAGCATGTTTTTGTACACGAAACAGAATTTCTCCGCTAAAAGCTCTGCACATTCCACTTTAAAGGCAGTCGAGTGTTCTTCCGGGTCTCTACTTTTCATTTCCAATGGTAGAATGATGTTATTCCCCCCGGAAGACCAAAAAATATTGCCTTGAAAATCTGAGTTTTCATGGCTGCGCGGCCATTTTGGATTGAAATTTGATCTGACAAAAATCTTCCCGTCTATTACCCCTCTGAGGCTTCCAAAATATGCGCAGAAGACAAATTCTGATTGGTCTATCTGTTCTCTAGACAATTACATTATTACAAAACCAAAAAGGAGAAGGGAGGGGAGGCAGGGGAGAAACACATACATGCGCGAATACACGGCCGGCTGAGGCCGGTTCAGGCGCCAATGGGTTAAAACTCCACCTATTTTACCAAGGGTAAATTG
>JAOXSG010001041.1 GCA_025800105.1 Cohaesibacter sp.
TTGCCTTGCACGGGGCTGTCTTGCCGCTTTTGTTGGCTTGTTGGCACTGGTGGCCCTGGTTACTCCCGGTCAGGCCTTGATCGAGATTGACATTCGTCAGGGTAATATTCAGCCGATGCCGATTGCTATTCCAGATTTTTCCGGGATTGCGCAAGGTGCTGACATTGCGCGCGTGGTGGAAGCGGATTTGAGACGCTCCGGGCTTTTTGCCCCGCTTGATAAGACAACCTTTCTCGAAAAAGGTCTGACCTCTTCCTCTTCGCCTTCTTTTGCCAATTGGACGGTGTTAAATGCGCAAGCTTTGGTGACTGGCACTGTCAGCCAAGAGGCTGATGGGCGTTTGAAAGCGGAATTTCGCCTTTGGGACGTTTATGCTGGAAAGCAAATGAGCGGTCAGCAATTTTTCACGTCGCCAAAGAATTGGCGCCGGGTTGCCCATATCATTGCCGATGCCATTTATGAGCGTTTGACGGGTGAGAAGGGCTATTTTGATACGCGCATTGTGTATGTCGATGAAAGTGGGCCAAAAGCCAATCGGGTGAAGCGTCTTGCCATCATGGATCAGGATGGGGCAAATGTGCGCTATCTGACCGATGGGCGCGATCTGGTCTTGACGCCGCGTTTCTCGCCAACCCGTCAGGAAATTACTTATATGGCGCTGGAAGATGGTCA
>JAOXSG010001055.1 GCA_025800105.1 Cohaesibacter sp.
AAAAGGAGGTCATCTACACCTCCACAGGAATGGACTGGTACTAACCCAATCCGATCACCTTTACACAGGAGATCTTCCGACGCTTCAGCAACCGTTACCATGACTCGCAAGTCATCTCCTCCTCCGGAACCAATGGATCCCGTTATTCCCTCTTCAAAAAGGGAATCTTCTACCCCGATTGCTTCAACAACTGTCGCCAAGTCTCACAAGACATCTCCTCCTCCGGGGATCTGGCACAAGACATCAAAGAAATCTTCATCTTCAAAAAAGACTTCCAAACCTCCGATCACAACAGTCGACAGTTCTGAATACACCTATGTTGACGCTTCATCGTCCAGTGACTCCAGTTCGACTCAAGACAAAGTCATTGACAAGACACCAGCAGATGCACAAGCCCATCAGAACTTCAACCCATTGCAGCTCACAAAGCGCTCGATTGGAGACCTCAACTCGTTGAGCACTATCGAACTACAAGCTCGCGTCTTAATGACAAAAGCCTGTGACAAGGAGATCTCTGTGGAGGAGTTCTACAAGTACTTCACTTTTACCAATCTTCCTTTTTTCTGTCCTAAACAACTGGACAAATCCAAGCCTTA
>JAOXSG010001057.1 GCA_025800105.1 Cohaesibacter sp.
GTGCGGTCCCCAAATAAGGGTGGGATTTTCCCAGGCTCTTTGATTCCGATACCGAAATAAAGTTTTCATTCATTCATTTACTTCAGCTGAGGAAGCCCAAAATCTCATAAGCCTCATGCTTCTCTTTGGGCTTCCTCGCCGCATTTTCTCTATTATCTTACATTCTTTTTTTACTCAGTGTACATTGTTGCTGCATGGCAAATAAAAAGAAACCTGGAACCTGAAATCTGGTTATCCACTGATTACACACTCTTTTCGTATAGAGTAAAATTCCGATAATAAGCCCTGGACTTATATTTGTTCAAAAGGCTTTTTTGCTGGGCTTATTTTCCGGGGAGCTTATTTTCGGAGGGGCTTATTATTGGAAGGAATTTTGCGTTTCAAAATGAATTGGGCTTGACAACAAAAGCAGCCCAAAAAAAAACTATGAAAACAGCCTAAACAACAGATAACTAGCACTAACAGTCCATGAAGGACTTATTATTGGAAGGATTTTTGCGTCTGAGACTTGGGGGCTTATTTTCGTGAGGGCTTATTTCG
>JAOXSG010001058.1 GCA_025800105.1 Cohaesibacter sp.
CTGCGGTCCAAAATGCATTGGCATCAGACCCGTCAGCGGGTTTTGGCAGAGAATGTCGCCAATGCTGACACGCCCAGTTATCGGGCACGGGATTTGGCCGCTTTTTCAACCAAGCCGGGTTTAAAGCTTGCCGCACCACAAGGTTTGTCAACGTCAATCACGCATTCCACTCATTTGAAGGCGCAAGAGCGGATTGTTGAGGATGTGTTCAATTCCAAAAAAGTCGATGGGTTTGAGATCACGCCAGAAGGCAATGCTGTGGTGTTGGAAGAGCAAATGATGAAGGTAACAGCGAACCAGATGGATTATCAGGCGGTGAGCACGCTTTATTCCAAGGGAATGGGCCTGATTAAAACGGCCATTCGTCGGCGCTGATTGAAAGAATGGCTTTTGTTTCTGATGAGAGACAGGCTGAGGAGAGAGAAATGGATTTTCTGAAATCAATCATGATTGCAGCCTCTGGCCTGAAAGCGCAAAGCGGTCGTATGCGCATTGTGTCAGAGAATATTGCCAACGCAGATTCCACCGCTCGTAAACCGGGTGGTGACCCTTACCGGCGGCAGATCCCGTCTTTCAAATCTCACTATGATCGCGAAGTTGGTGCGAAAATGGAGATCGGA
>JAOXSG010001065.1 GCA_025800105.1 Cohaesibacter sp.
TTTCCCGTTTTCGTGTCGATTTCGGTCTTGTGAATTTTTAGTCAATCGACTTGGAAAATTTTTCTACAGCTTCTGAGGCCCAAAAAGAGTTGCTGACTTGTGTACCCACTCTCATCCTTGATTCCTTGAGATGTCGTATAATTGGTCCAACCAATGGCGTACCAACAACTGGGAATGGAATGAAGATCGTGGCAATTCAAACCATGATCAATGGCCTTCTCCTGACACATGGCAATCACATGAAGTTCAACCTCCAAAAATTCGAATTCCTCCAGAATGGAAGACCACTGCCACTATGTTCGATGATGAATTAGTGTATGGTCACAAATTTCACAAAACTGTACAGCCATCGGCCTGGAGCCGCAGGAAGAACCTTTGTGGACTCAATCCCTTAACGATTCCGATTGGGTTGCTGACAAGACATGGGGCTTCAGAATATGGTTTGAGACTTCTTTCCGAGGGTCGATTCATGGGGATCATCACTACTCGCACCATCGCTGAAAGT
>JAOXSG010001068.1 GCA_025800105.1 Cohaesibacter sp.
ACATCATGGAGAACGCAAAGTTGAGACCAGCAGGGTTAGTCCTCTTGGGGACAAATGTTGGGCGGGCAGTCTGTTAGTGTGGTTTCCTGCCTCTTGGATGCCTTTGGTGGTGGAGGCTATACAAGCTAAGAACGTTGCGGCCTCTACGCACCAGGACACTGTTGTCCCTTATGCGTCGCAAATCCCCACCAACATTGGGTTCAAACTGAGAAGGTGGCACGCAGACCGCAGTGGGCAAACTCCAATCCTACATGGGTCGACAAATGTGACATGGGTGACGCTATGCCCGGAGCGCTATGTGCATCTCTTCCACACGCTATATGGGGGTTTACTGGATGATGTTTACTTTCACAAAGTGGTTACGGCATGGGAAAGTGCACCCGCCACCAGAGTGCAGGTCAGTCTATTATTACCCAGCTGGGAGCCAGCCGAGGGGTGGCTACATTCAGTGCGAGCTGCTAGGCATCTGTGGCCCCTGCAAATGTCGGACACTGGCGCTCTGTCTAAAGTGTCTGCCAAGCACACCATG
>JAOXSG010001074.1 GCA_025800105.1 Cohaesibacter sp.
AAAGACATAGGAAATGTCATTAAAGGTGGCAAAGACCATCAGACTGAGCACCAGAGCAAGACCGATTTTAAAGCCCAATTCCTGATTTTTCTCCGACAAGGGCTTGCCACGAATTGCCTCAATGGCAAAGAACATCAAATGCCCCCCATCCAGCATAGGCACCGGAAACAGATTGATCAATCCGATGCTGACAGACAGCATACCAGCCAGATTGACCAAAGCTGCCAAGCCCAAGGTTGCCACCTGTCCTGAGACTTGCGCCACGCGAATAGGCCCACCCAATTGATCTGCATCTTCCTTGCCAATAAAGATCCGCCCGATATAACCAAGCGTTCGCTCAATGATGAAATAGGTCTCACTCACCCCACCGGCCAGCGCATCAACCGGGCCATATGTCACCCGGCGGACATCTTCTGGCCGTGCTTCATGACGGATTCCCAAAACACCAATTTTCTGTTTGTTTCCAAACTGATCCGTAATTTCCTGACGGCGCGGTGTGGTGGCTAATGTTACCAGTTCACCTGCACGTTCAACGGTGATGTTCAGAGTACTTTCAGAGCTTAAAGCCACAACGCGCTGAATATCAGAAAAGGAGATGATGGGGCTTCCATCAATCTCAATCATGATATCGCCCACTTCAAAACCGGCAGCCTC
>JAOXSG010001093.1 GCA_025800105.1 Cohaesibacter sp.
CAAGACAGGTGTATCCCTTTGGGAATGCATGGAATCGCTAACGACTGGGTTACCAACCGGTCCACTCTTGACCTTTGGGAAGAGTGGACTCAATGTACAGTCTGGCCACAGTCGCCTGTGCTCCGTTGGAACTGGGGTCACTGAAAAGGCCCGTAGCCCTTTGGCTCAAGTGCTGTTCTGGTTCAAGTGCCCGGCATTGGAATTCCACAAACGTGGTTAGCACACGAAAGGCACTAGGAAGAGCGGTGTAGGGCGGCCTCTGCGGTCTTCAGTTTTCCTGTGTTCAAATCCCTTCCAGATCGCCACGATTGAGGTTGGTACTGGATTGGATTTTATTTTTCCCTTCTCGCTTTTAATATTCTTTTCCAGATCGCCACCATTGAGGTTGGTCCTGGATTAGATAAAACTTAACCTTTACTTTTGCTTGACCTTGATCCTTTCCAGCTCGCCACCATTGAGGTTGGTCCTGGATTGGGTTCTCTTAATCTCTTTAGTATATTTTCTTTATCCAGATCACCACCATTGAGGTTGGCCCTGGGTGAATCTCCACTTTTTTTTCTTCCAGTTAGCCGCCATTGAGGTTGGTCCTGGATTACATACTCTCTTATCACCTAAGAAATTATATATCTACCTTTTTCAAGAAAACTATTTTATTTTTGCTTAACTATTCTTTACTTCCTCTTCAGATCGCCGCCATTGAGGTTGGTCCTGGA
>JAOXSG010001111.1 GCA_025800105.1 Cohaesibacter sp.
AGATCCTGTTCGAGATAGTGGACATCATCCGCAACACCGCTCAAAGAGGGGATCCTGAGGAAATGGCACATCTACGATTCCACTTGGGCACTCTGTTTCCAGACGACATACAAACATTAAACTTAGAAAAAATGGTGACCAACATCGTCGACCCCTTCATGGAAAAGGATCCTGACAAAATGACTCATCTTTACTTCCACTTCACCGTCTTGTTGCCCTGCAAGATACTCAACCCAGCTCAGTGACATTTATTGGCGTGACATTCATTTGCGTGACTCTATTTTTCCAAAGAAAAGAAAAGAAAATGGGACGCCCACCGTGACACTCGGTCCGGGACCACGTTTCCGCTTGTAACGCTCGGTCCAAGCAGATTTTCCACCATTAAAAAAATCATTTCATTTTTTTCAACACGCGTGACGTCCCTGACTCCTCCCTATGACCTTCTACCACCAAACCATCGGGACGGTTTCCATTTGCGTGACTCTTTTTTCCACATGGGAC
>JAOXSG010001119.1 GCA_025800105.1 Cohaesibacter sp.
GATTTGCGCCTGGCCGGATCCAAAGAATTCCTCTTGTTGTTGAAATAAATCCTTTATACCTCCTTTGAAGTTATCACTGGATGTCTATGTCCTTTTAACCGCAGAATTCGGCTTAAGACTCCATTTCACGCTATCGTATCGCTGGTTAGGAGGAGAAGACTTTTCAAGCAACTAACTAGCAAGGTCGCGCTGAGCGAAAATTAATTCATGTAAAAATGTCATCTGGGGCGACGTACGCCGTACGCCGTATGCCGTACGCCGTACGTCGTAGGCGCACGCGCCCGCGAGCCATTCCGCTTGCGTTGACCAAAATTTCTCGCATCGATAGGTTACCATTTTTCCTTATCCATGGGGCTCTGCGCGCGCGCGCCCTATGGGCGCGCGCGGAGCGCCGCTATAAGTGTACAGGTGAAATAGTTGTTGTGATACACAATGCAAACATTGCGTTCTTGCGTTAAAAACAATAATTCCGTCATTTAAAGGGAGGGTTTCACGATTCAGCGCATGTGCGTGAATCAAAATTCTTTTCTCCACCTTTGCACGCT
>JAOXSG010001122.1 GCA_025800105.1 Cohaesibacter sp.
GGTCGTTCACATTTTCGAGCGGGGCTCGGGCTCGCGCTTAAATGCCAAAAAAACGGAAGGTTTATGGATCGGTAGACACGCCGGCCTTTCCTCGGGCCCTGTGAACATCACTTGGGTTACCGATAAACTCAAGATTCTCGGAGTGTTTTTCGGGAACGGCAACCTGGACAAACCGAACTGGGAACACCGTGTTATTAAACTCGAGAAACGCCTTAACTGGTGGAAATCACGTACGCTTTCCCTTAAAGGGAAAGCCATGATTGTTAATGTCCTCGGGGCCGCTGGCTTATGGTACACCGCTACGGTGTTACCGATGCCAGACTGGGTCCATACTCGGGTCACTAAGGCCATTTTTGACTTTCTGTGGACTGGCAAAACTGAGCTGGTCAAACGCTCAGTTTGCCAGTTACCCATCACACAGGGCGGCCTTGCCGTGATTAACCCAATAGAGAAAGCGCGCGCTTTGAAGCTGCGCTGGGTACCCTGTGTAGGAGACCCAGCCTATGTTTCTAAGTGGGTTTACTTTGCCCGGTTCTGGATTGGCTTCCCTTTGAGTCGCCAGACCAAAGCCTGGTCT
>JAOXSG010001134.1 GCA_025800105.1 Cohaesibacter sp.
ATGGATGACGAGTTCTCCCTGTACATAATTCCCCCACAAACCAAGCGGGACTACAAACATCTTTCTAGGATGTTAAGTCCATATGACTACAAAAATTAACCCGCCTAACAGCCACCCTTCCAATCCAATTCACAAGGCAGCAACAAAAACAGCAACAAAAACAGATCCAAAGCCTGCAGCAGCCCCTGCTACCCAAACTTTTTCAGCTCAAACAAAAGAGTCAGCGCCAACGGAGCAAACAGAAGAACCAACGCCAACGGCGGGCTCCGGCAGTGAGTCTCACGATGTAAACAAAATAGCTGTCGCTGTTGGCGCGGTTGCAGTCGCGCGTCTGATGTTCTTGTCATTCCGTTAACGCCGCTTTTTGATATAGGTCTCCATCAGAAAGGCCACAACAGCCAAAATCAATAGCCAGGTGTGCTCAGCCAGAAAACCGATGGCCTGACCTGCAGCTTTGAAGAGGAAACTCACAATCGATCCGAGCAGTCCAGGGAGAAGTGAAGTTGTTTTTTTGCCAAGATCTTTCAAACCTTTACCCAGCGCCTTTCCGGTGGCATTCAAAGCGTTGGTAATGGCGCCAATGACGGCACCAATCGCGACACCAGCCGCAA
>JAOXSG010001141.1 GCA_025800105.1 Cohaesibacter sp.
GAGGGACTCCCATATAAAAATGACGGGGGTGCTTGTCGCACCTTTTAGGGGTTAAAAATGTGGTTTTGGTACCTTTTAGGGTGTTCAGTTTCAAAACGTCCCCAGGTGTAACTTTCGTGGTACCTTTAAGGGTAGAAATAAGGTAGAGATTTATGACAGTGCTTTCTAAAACCTTCAAAAGGGGAAAGAGTGCAATAGATCCGACCCAATAGCCTATGCGAATTATGAATATGACAGGTTTTGTTTTATTTTGGTACCTGTTAGGGTTACAATTAACTTGGGGCCACGCCCACAAAACAAGATCCTGGTACCTTTTAGGGTTCACTTTCAAAAAATCCGACGAGCACCCCTGTCACTTTTATATGGGAGTCCCCCCGGGAATTGAAACAGTTTACCGTCGTCTGTTGTGACGCCTGCTCATTGATATGTCTATCCCCACAGAAAGGAACACCTCTCGAAGTACAAAGATCTTGAGATAGAAATCGAAAAAGCATGGGGTATGAAAGCAACAACTGTCC
>JAOXSG010001160.1 GCA_025800105.1 Cohaesibacter sp.
GAGGACCCTACAAAATCATTGTGGGTGCCTGGTAAATCTGTTCGAATCATTTTCCTGGCGGATGAACTCTGCCAGAAGTTCCTTGGGTTGGGCGGTATATATTTGTATTGGCAGTACGTCCCAATTAGGAAGTATGTTCCCCCCACCTACTATTGCTCTATCTGTAAGAAGAGGGGTGGCCATTCCACCCAGTTCCATCGAGTGCAAGCCCGTGCAGGGCCCTCTTCATGAAGATTGGGCAATTTAATATGAGACACTCCCCAATGGTGGGTGATCTGCTGCAGAACTTCCTTCAAAATGGACAATACAATGTGGTCCTGCTTCAGGACCCACCCCGTAATTTGTTGATGAAGACTCATGTATCCCAATATCAACTGTTTTGCTCTGCGGGGTTGAACAGTTTGACAGCCATTTTGGTGGTTGACTCCCGGCAGGCATCTCTCCATAAGGGGGGGTCATCTAGGGCGTGTGTGGTGCGGGTTTGGAATGATGATGAAGAAATATTTTTTGTTTCTGGTTATGTCCAACCGGTGACAGGTGTGGGATTGGCCGAGATTGGCCATGCACTGCGCTCCTTGGGGGGGACCGCCCAGAAATGCCTAGGCATGGATGGGAA
>JAOXSG010001170.1 GCA_025800105.1 Cohaesibacter sp.
TAATTATGGGATATGGCCCCTGGAAATAATGTTTCCATTGGCCAATTGCCCATACAATCCCGAGGAGTTCCTTTTCATACGCTGAATACCGTATTTTCGTGGGATTGATCTTCCGGCTCGAAAATTCTATAGGCTGGAGGCTGGACCCAAAGTCCTGTTCCAGAATAGCACCGATCGCAACGTCACTCGCGTCAGTCGTGACAACGAACTGGCGTTCGAAGTCCGGTAGACAGAGGACGGGCGAAGTGGCCATCGCAGCCTTTAGCGCCAGGAAACTGTTTTCTTTGGTATCGCCCCATTTCCAATCAACCTTAGCCCTAGTTAAATCTGTTAAGGGTTTAGCTAATTGCGAAAAACCTCTCACAAACTTCCTATAATAGGAAGTCAATCCCAAAAACGATCTGATATCATGCGTAGACTGCGGCCGGGGCCAATCCAAAATGGCCTTCACCTTTTCAGGCGAAGTGCGAATCCCATCTTTTCCAACCTCGAAACCGAGG
>JAOXSG010001174.1 GCA_025800105.1 Cohaesibacter sp.
TTACGTTTATTGAATTCATGATCACACCAAATCCAAGTTTTTGTTTAGTATTAATAAAAAACTGGCAGTAGAACCCCATTTTGGCATTTCACCATAAGGAATCTTATCAAGTGATTTTATCATTTCTCTATCACATTCACCTTTATCCTTTCCCATGTCATAACAAATGTCATGATAAGCTGAAACTTCATCCCCTTTATTATGAGGCATAACATACCATCTCAAAACTTCACCAGTTTCAGGATCGTATTCAAGTTGTTTGTCAAGAGGATTATAAGCTCCCATATACTTATAATAATACCAGGAGTCCAACCCGCTTTTGGTCTTGGAAGTTTTCCTATCCATGTATGAATATCTACTCCACTTCCATCCAAATCCTTTCGATCAGTTTTATATTTCTTGTTAGGTCTTACTTTGGTAGATAATTGATCCATTGCTTTTCCAGCAGTATCATAAACGAATGGTGTCAGTTTCTTCATTCCATAATCTACAGCTTTCTTTTGTCGTTTCTTATCTCTCGATAATTCACTAGCACCATA
>JAOXSG010001175.1 GCA_025800105.1 Cohaesibacter sp.
ATGCGGCAATTAACCATGCAGAACATATCGAGATGGCCCGCAACTTCGCATCGGGCAATATTCCAGGCCAAAAATCCGGCACACCATTTCGTAGCCGAGGAGGATTTATGCGAGGCCATGGGCGATTCAATGCAGTGCAGGCATCAGGAGGCAGTAATGAAACTACAATCCAAGGATCACCACAGTTCGCTACCCAACAGCAGTATTATGCACCACAGCAGCAATGGAAGCCCAATCAATGCAAAAGGTGCAAAGGGTATGGACATTGGGCTGATCAATGCCCATCGTACAGACAAGGTTATCGTGGTGGCAGAGGATACGGTTCCCGTGGGAGATTTGGACGTGGACGACGTGGAGGATCATCTATGCAGCGAGGTCGTGGAAGAGGAAACAATCAATCAGTCAATGCCTCCCTGGTCGCGTCCGGACCAGGAGCCCCTGCACCGCCGCCACAGGTGCAGGAAGCTGCCCCAGTGCCCGTGCCTCCAAGGCCGGGAAACTAACTGCGCCCCATCGTGGCCAGTGCAGTCTGCTGGGGGCGAGGTCGGAGCGCCTTGAACGTCACGAT
>JAOXSG010000043.1 GCA_025800105.1 Cohaesibacter sp.
GTGGAGCGATTCAATCGAACGTTCAAGTCGCGTTTGTATCGTTATTTCACCGCAGCCAATACTTTGAAATTCGTAAATGTCCTTCAAGCCCTGGTGAAAGGATACAACGAGAGCAAGCATCGAAGCATTGGAATGGCTCCGTCAGATGTCACTTTGAAAAACGAAAGAGAAGTGTGGGATCGATTGTATGGAACCAAAAAGAAATTCAAACGTCCCAAGCTCAAAGTAGGGGATTGAGTTCGATTGAACAAGAAACATCGTACTTTCAAGAAGAGTTATCTGCCCGGTTGGACTGAAGAAGTCTTTCGGGTCAAGGAAGTCAGAAAAGGCCCTGTTCCGACTTACAAAATTCAAGAATGGGATGAGACGCCTTTGGAAGGCACCTTCTACGAACAGGATCTTCAAAAAGTGCAAACGGATGACGAAGGATTATTCAGAATCGAAAAAATCTTGAAGAGAAAGGAGGGGAAATCCCTCGTTCAATGGAAGGGTTGGCCCGAAAAGTACAATACTTGGATTCCTTCCGAATACATTAAGAAAGTATAAAACTCGGAGGGGAGGTGTTCGAGACTAGACATTTTTCAAGAAAGACATGGAAACCAGTTTATT
>JAOXSG010001217.1 GCA_025800105.1 Cohaesibacter sp.
AATACCGAAGTAGTTTTAAGAAAGTGAAGTTAGTTTTCTGAACGCCGTTTTCGTTGCCGTTGCCGTCGTAGTTGCTTAAGCTCTCTATTATTGCGTCACTGGACGTTGACGTGAAGCCGTTGGCCCACTCCACACCATGTCATATCAACTGTTAAACAGATGCCATTAAATAACCCACAACATTATTGGAAATTGATGTCTGGTGGGTTGCCATTACAGATGCAATGATGTCAAAACGCATCAAAAGAAAAAAAATCAACTTCCGGTTGCCGTCCGCGGCTCACGAACGTCTGTGCTTAAGCTCAGGGGCGTAGCTACCTGTACGCACGGACGCACGTGCGTCCGTGAAAAAATGTTGAAGAAAGGTAAAAGTGGATTTATTTGTAGCCGCCCACGCGCATAGAAAAAAAACATGCATACATTATTTACTGGGAAGAACGATAAAAAATTTTCTCTTTGCTTATAAACAACTTAGTAATTTGCTACCACTTCATAGTTATACATTTTACTTAGTTTGTCTAGCGTGATCGTCGGGGTGAGTGTAGTTGTGAAAAGAACTGTTGGCGACAGTGACTGACGTTTCGACAACCCGAGC
>JAOXSG010000002.1 GCA_025800105.1 Cohaesibacter sp.
AAGATTCTAGGCATTTTCTTACCTCTTGTTGTAACTGGACAGGAATCTGTCGATGAGGCAAGTATACAGGCTTATCCGTAGTGGTAGGTATAGAGTGTTTAAGAGCATCACAAAACCCGAGGTCACCATCATAGAGAGAGAAGACCTCTTTGTTGTCGTAGATTAGGTCTATGAAACGACTTTGTTGCTCCCTACTAAGTGGTACCTCCCCGATGTTGATTGTGAAGGGTAAACGCTCTAGTTCCGTTTTGAAATCAAAGTCGGCACTACTAGTGTCTGGACGAGGACCAAATTTAGGTTGTTCCGGATTTGCGCTATCCTCTGATGTTGGTTGCAGATCCGACTCCTTTTCTTTTTCCTTGGTTTCTGTTTCTTTATCTTTGTCGGTTTTGTCGGGTCCGAACATTTCCGCGGCTTGGGAGAAGATTTCTTCGCGTATATGTTCTGGTGGTACCTGTTGAAATTTTACTGTGATATTGTTGGTTTCGGCATCTTTAACAAGTACCGGTTCATACTCCCAATCTTCTTTGTCCACGTCCCATAGATCACCAGCGTAAAGAGGTTGCCTGATCCACACGTTGTGGTCA
>JAOXSG010000005.1 GCA_025800105.1 Cohaesibacter sp.
TCGCTCACATAGTCCGCAACATCTTTGGCCAGCCAATTGGCCAGCGGATTGACCTTGAGCTTGCCTTTGTCATGCTCAAAAATCGCCATCTTAGCACGCTCTGCTGTCTGATAGCGCTTGCGCCCGGTAATCCAGCCAACATAGCCATCCATAGCCAGATCAAGCGGCACGGTTTTGCGCAAATCGCAACAGGCATCCGCATCACGCATCCATAGCGCCCCAAAGGGGTCAGCCTCTTTCAGCTTGGCCGGATCTGGCGAAATAGAGCGCAAATTGGTCAAACCAAATTGCGTCTCAATCTGATCGCGATAGCCAAGCGTCTCGTCAAAATGCTTGCGCGTATCAACAAACAAAACCGGATAACCAGCATTGATTTCAGACACCAAATGCAGCAAGACGACGCTATCTGCTCCAAAACTGGAGACAAGCGGCACGGGACCACCTGTGCGGTCCTGATGATCTGACAGCCATTGCAAGATAGCCTGCGGTGATTTGCCTTCAAAATCGGCATTCAAAGCCGCAAGCTCATCCTCACTTAACTGGCTGACTTTCGCTTCCAACGGTCCTGACATGGTCCAATGCCTTTCCCATTATGCTGCTTTTGCCGGATAAAGCGCTTCTTTAAAAGGCGCAGGTCCAACCCGGCGATAGGCATCAATGAAGATCTCATCCTCAGACAGACGCAAACCAAGATAGGTATCAATCACCTTTTCAATGGCATCCGTGACATCCTCTGCCGGAAATCCACGCCCAAGAATAGCCCCAATAGAGGTATTCTCATCCGCCGATCCGCCAAGCGTGATTTGATAAAGCTCTTCGCCTTTACGATCCACACCCAGAATACCGATATGCCCCACATGGTGATGCCCACAGGCATTGATGCAGCCGGAAATCTTGATTTTCAGTTCACCAATCTCTTTTTGGCGCTCAATAGCCCCAAGACGATTGGAAATATCTTGCGAAATCGGAATGGAGCGAGCATTGGCCAAAGCACAATAATCAAGACCCGGGCAAGCAATAATATCGGTCACAAGACCGGCATTGGCTTCTGCCAGATCAGCCGCCACCAAAGCCTGATAGAGCGGATAGAGATCAGACTTGGCCACATGGGGCAAAATGATATTTTGCTCATGGGAAATGCGCAGCTCGTCATAGCCATATTGCGCGCCCAAATCAGCCACCACATGCATTTGTTTGTCCGTTGCATCGCCCGGCACACCACCGACAGGCTTTAGGGAAATGGTCACGCAGACATGATCTTTCACTTTATGCGCAAAGGTATTTTGGCTCACCCACTGGCTAAAGCCAGCATCCTGCGCCCGTGTGAGCGCAAGTTTGGACGCTCCCTCCCCATCTTCTTTCAAAGATGGCATAGCAAAATAGTCATTGATCCGGTCAATCTCGGACTGAGGCACTTTCAGAACGCTATCCTTGATATTGGCCCATTCTGCTTCAATTGCGCTTTTCAGCTCTTCCAAACCGGTCTCATGCACCAAAATCTTGATACGGGCCTTATATTTGTTATCCCGGCGACCATAGCGGTTATAAACGCGCAAGATCGCTTCCAGATAGCTCAGGATATCCTCTTCTGCGATTGAATCTGCAACCTTCTTGGCAATCATCGGGGTACGGCCCTGCCCGCCACCGACATAAACCGCAAAACCAACACCGCCAGCGGCACGCTCGACCAATTGCAGGCCGATATCATGCACCTGAATAGCAGCACGGTCCGCCCGCGCCCCATTGATGGCAATTTTGAACTTGCGCGGCAAAAAGGTAAATTCTGGATGCAGGCTGGACCATTGGCGAATGATCTCGGCATACACTCTGGGATCAGCAATCTCGTCATGTGCCGCCCCAGCAAAGTGATCGGTGGTCACATTGCGAATGCAATTGCCTGACGTTTGAATGGCGTGCATTTCCACATCCGCCAATTCTTCCAGAATATCAGGCGTATCTTTCAAGCTCGGCCAGTTATATTGCAAATTCTGACGGGTGGTGAAATGGCCATAGCCCCGGTCATATTTGGTCGCAATGTCAGCCAGCTTATGCATTTGGCGGCTATTGAGCGTCCCATAGGGAATGGCCACACGCAGCATATAGGCATGAAGCTGCAAATAAAGGCCATTCATCAAACGCAATGGCTTGAACTGGTCTTCGGTCAATTCGCCGGACAAACGGCGCTCGACCTGATTGCGAAACTGTGCCACACGCTGGCGCACAAAGTCTGCATCAAACTCATCATAGCGATACATAACAACTCTCCTATGCGTGCCGGCAATCAGCTGGCCTGATCAAATGTCTTGGAAAGAGACAAGCCTTCAAATGGCTCAATAGTCGGACCATCCGCCCGAATGCGCTCGCGCAAGCGATCCGCAACCAAAGGCGCATCTTCCTTGACACGGCTGACACCAATCACAGCCAAATCAATGACACCTTGATTGCGCTGCCCCTCAAGCGCGGCCTCGGCCTCTGCCTGCTCTTCATAACAGCGCGCTTGCTGCAAATTCTCATCCCAGCGCATAGCAGGCGCCAGAAAGACAACAATCCCGTCCAACAACCGATTGCCGGTAACAACAAACATGCTGATCTCCCAAAATGGTCTCAAAGAAGCAAGAGAACAAATCACGCACTGGTCCCATGATTTGCCAAACTTTCCTGATTGTTAGATAGAGACGAAGCGATCTGCCAACAATTGCAGCCTATGGACTTTAAAAAAACAATCCGGTTCAAAATTCACCTGTCGAACAGGACACTCCCGAAAGAGCCCATAAAACGAATTTGTTCTCCAAATTGCAGTTTTTAAAGAAAACAGAGCGGCTAAGAAGCACAAAAGGGTTAAATACAATTAGAACATAAAAAGAACAAAAAGAAATTTTTCCACTCAAAAGGCCTTTCAAGTGAGGCAATTCAGTGCTGACATGGAAAATCCGTCACAGGGTGTTGGCAAGATGTGATAAAAAGCTTCATCAAAAGCGATAGATTATGCCACAATCAAAGAGACCCTCTTTTCAAATAAGCCAATGCCTATAGCGCCATGACCAGTCCTTTTTCCTCTTCTTTACAAAATGCCCGAATTTTGGTGGTCGATGACGAGCCGGGAATGCGAAATTTTCTGGTCAAAACATTGCAGATGCATTGCCACATGGTGCAAGAAGCGGCCAATGCCAAGGAGGCAACAGACAAACTGGATCAGGAACAATTTGATCTGGTTATTCTGGACAATATCATGCCCGGATTAAGCGGCATTGACTGGTTACAAGAGCAACGCGAAATCGGTTTATTCTCCGATGCCATTTTAATAACGGCCTATGCAGAATTGGAGACCGTGATTGAGGCATTGCGTGCAGGGGCTGTCGATTTTCTAATCAAACCCTTTCGAGCCAACCAGATTTTAAACGCCGTCTCGCGCTCGCTGGATAATGCAGCCCTGCGCCGCGAAAACAATCTGTTGCGTCATGAATTACAGGCAGGCCCCAATATTCTGCGCCAGCAAGATCAATTGGTCGGCTCATCCCCGGAAATTGCAGAAGTGAAGGACAAGCTCCAGCGTTTTGCCAATATTCCTTCCAATGTTCTGATCACGGGCGAATCTGGCGTCGGCAAAGAAGTGGCCGCCCGCATGTTACACGCCATATCAGACCGGGCAGACAAGCCTTTTGTTTATTTATCCTGCGCATCCGGTGCCGTGGAAACCTTTGAAGAAGATCTCTTTGGCAGAGCCGCACATTATGCCCAAGGCCACGGACAAAAAGAAGGCCTGCTGCTATCCGCACAAGGAGGCAGCCTGTTTTTGGACGATGTGGACGAACTCTCAACCCAGGCACAAATTGCCCTGTTAAAGGTGATCGAGGCACAAAGGGTCCGCCCAATTGGCGCAAGTCGAGACATTCCTCTCGATATCCGCTTCATTTTTGCCACAACCAAACATCTGGAACCAATGGTCGAGGAAGGCTCTTTCCGGCGCGATTTATATTATCGCCTCAATGTCCTGAACCTCCATCTCCCCCCTCTCAAAGATCGCCCCGCAGATATCATGGATTTGACCGAAGTCTTTCTTGATCAAATGAAGAAGGATTTCAATATTGCTCCCCCTGAAATTACCAGCGCAGTCAGAACAAAATTCTTGCGCTATGAATGGCCGGGAAATGTCCGCGAATTGAGAAATCATATCGAGCGCTCCATGATCCATGATGATCTTGAATATGGACTGGAAATTCCATCAGCCCCCACAGAAACCGATACGCTGGCGGCAGTTGAGCGACGCCATATTCTCGATACCCTGCAAGCCTGCAATGGCAACAGAGCAGAAGCCGCCCGCCGCTTGGGCGTCTCTCGCAAAACCATTGACCGCAAATGCCGCTCTTGGGACATCTAGATTGGGACATATAGAACCAAATACAAATGCATCAGCCAACATTCACACAGAGATGTCATGAAATCCGTTCGTCTGCGTCTTCTTGTTCTGGCTCTTTTGCCATTGATTGTTTTACTGCCCGGCTTGCTGGCCATCACCATCATGCGCTGGGCGGACAGATATGACGATCTGCTGATTTCAAAAGTCACCAGCGATTTACGCATTGCAGAACAATATTTACAACGCATCATGGCAGCACGCGCCGATGAGATAAAAGCCATAGCAGGCTCTGCCAAATTCAAAGAAGCAAATAAAGATGGCCCAGACGCAATGCAGCGCTTCCTCTTGCAACAGCGCCAAGAACTGGGACTGGATTTTCTCTATATCCGTGACACGCAAACAGACCCGACATTGCAGGCAAGCAAAGCCCTCATAAACAAGGCAGAACAAGGCCAGCATGTCACAGCATTGGATCTTTATAGCGCCTCAGAGCTGGAAGTCATTGATCCATCGCTCCCGCAACGGGCAAAAATATCCCTCGTCCCCCTGCCGCTCAAAGAAGCAGCAAAGCCCAATCAATTTGAAGACAGGGGCATGGTGCTACACAGCGCGATAAAAGTCGATATAGGCCAGCAAAGCACCCTATTGCATGGCGGCCTGCTGCTGAATAACAACCTCGATTTCATCAGCACAATCAATAATCTTGTCTATCAAAGCGAACAGGGCGAAAATGATCGCACCGGCACGGCAACGCTTTTCCTGCATGATATACGCATCAGCACCAATGTAAAACTCTTCAAAAATGTCCTTGCATTGGGCACCAAAGTATCCGCAGAAGTGAAAAATGCGGTTCTGGGCGATGGAAAAAAATGGCTGGACCGGGCCTTCGTGGTCAATGATTGGTATATTTCGGGCTATTTGCCATTGCGCAACAGTCAGGACCAAATCATAGGGATGCTCTATGTCGGATTTCTGGAAGAACCATTTCAAAAGATCAAGGATACATCTTTCCTCTCCATCTTCATCGCATTCATTGTTGTTGTCGGCATTTCTGTCCCCCTGTTCCTTTGGCTCGCCCAAGGGATTTTCAGCCCCCTTGAAACCATGATCAAAACCATGCGCAAAATCGAAAGCGGAGATTTAAAAGCGCGCATCGGTGGACCACGCACCAAAGATGAAATTGGCGAGGTTGCAGGCCATCTCGACAGCCTTCTGGATCAGGTTCAAGAACGCGACAAGGCCTTGAGACAATGGGCGGATGAGCTCAATCACAGGGTAACGATACGCACCAGAGAATTGCATGATGCCAACAAAGAACTTGAAGCCACCTTTCAAAGGCTGGTCATGTCCGAAAAACTGGCATCCATTGGCGAGATTGCAGCAGGCGTGGCCCATGAAATCAACAATCCCGTCGCGGTCATTCAAGGCAATCTGGATGTTCTACGCCTCACCCTTGGCGACAAGTCAGCGGATGTAAAAACCGAGATTGCGCTGATCGACGAGCAAATCCACCGGATCAATATCATTGTCGGAAAATTGCTGAAATTCGCCCGCCCCGATGACTATTCCGGCCTTATAGAACAGATCCAGATCTCAACTGTGATAGAAGATTGTCAAATCCTCGTGCAAAGCTCCTTTCATGAAGCCGATATCGAAGTGGGAACCCAGTTTGACCCAAGCCCAGATGTACGCATCAATCGCGTGGAATTGCAGCAAGTCTTGATCAATCTGATGATCAACGCCAATCACGCACTCCTTGAAAGCGAAGGTTCAAACCGCAAGCTTGATATTTCGGTGCAGCCAGCCATTCGGCAAGAATGCGAAGGAGTGGAAATCATCATAGCAGACAATGGATGCGGAATTGATCCAACCCGAATCGAAACAATTTTTGCCCCTTTCCAAACCTCCAAACCGGGCAAAGGCACAGGGTTGGGATTGTCTATCAGCAAATCATTGATCGAGCGCGCAGGTGGTTTTATTACCGTATCCAGCCAATTGGGCTGTGGATCACGTTTTTCAATCTGGCTTCCAAAAGCGGACAATTTGTCCAACTGACCAAAGCCACACCCCATAAAAACTAGACATTTTGTCCGTGTGACATTTTATCGCACACAGAAATACTGGCCAATCTGACTTTAATTTCAAGCAATCAAATATAATTAAGTATTTGATTTTAAATAATATTCCACATTGACATCTTCAATTGATCCAAGTTCTTATAAAAGCAGAGCTGCATAGCAGCCCATGCTTAGGATCAGAACAGGCCATTTATAGATCTTCAAAAAACAAGCACAGAAAAAACAAAAAACAAGCCAGCGATCATAAACAGGCCCGTTCTTTCAGTTTTATCACTTTATGGGAGGAATATGTTTATGAGTGCAAATACACCACCAGAGGCCAATGGTGGCGCATTCTCATTCCTTATGAAAGAGAATATCGTTGCAAAGCCCGATTTCAATCGCTGGCTGGTCCCACCGGCTTCCATGGCTATTCACCTATGTATCGGCTCTGTTTATGCCTGGTCCGTTTTCAACCCCTCTCTCACCCGTCAATTGGGTGTGGTTACCTCAGCAGCGGATGACTGGTCCCTCTCATCCGTTGTCTGGATTTTCTCTGTTGCCATTGTCTGTCTTGGTCTGGCCGCTGCCTTTGGTGGCAAATGGCTAGAAAAAGTCGGCCCCCGTTGCGTTGGCGTTGTTGCGGCCCTGTTGTGGGGTGGCGGCTTCCTCATCGGTTCTGTCGGCATTCTCACCCATCAGCTCTGGCTGGTCTATCTTGGCTATGGCGTGTTTGGCGGCTGTGGTCTTGGCTTTGGCTATGTATCGCCCGTCTCCACCTTGATCCGCTGGTTCCCCGATCGCCGCGGCATGGCAACGGGTATGGCAATCATGGGCTTTGGTGGCGGTGCCATCATTGGCGCGCCATTGAAACAATGGTTGCTGGATTTTTATTCCAAAGCACCAGATTATCTTGGCCCGGAAAGCGCTGTCACCTTGATCACCGAAGGTGGCCGCCGCTTTGCTGAAACCGCAACAGGAAAAGTCGAAGTGGTGATTGCCAGTGCAGCACAGGCAGCCAATCTTCCCGCTGGCGGAGAAGCAGGTGTCTATATTGTCGGCACCGGTAATACCGGCGCTGCCGCGACCTTTATGACTTTGGGTAT
Organism: Cohaesibacter sp.; assembly: GCA_025800105.1. Classification (GTDB taxonomy): domain Bacteria; phylum Pseudomonadota; class Alphaproteobacteria; order Rhizobiales; family Cohaesibacteraceae; genus Cohaesibacter. Next base: position 7,521 of record JAOXSG010000005.1, read on the forward strand.
TGTCTATTTCTGCGTTATGATGATTGCCGCTTTTCAGTATCGCGTCCCCGCGCAAGACTGGAAGCCCAAAGGATGGACCCCACCTGTTGCCAAAAGTGGCATGGTGTCTTCCAGCCATGTTCATATTGATCAATCCATGAAAACACGACAATTCTGGCTTCTCTGGATTGTTCTGTGCTTCAACGTGACAGCTGGCATTGGTGTGATCGGCGTCGCGAAAACCATGATCAATGAAATTTTCAGCGATCTGGCAATTGTCACAGCCACATTTGCCGGAACCTATGTGTTGATGATTTCGGTCTTCAATATGGTTGGTCGCTTCTTTTGGGCTTCCACATCTGACTTTATCGGTCGCAAAAACACCTATCATTGCTTTTTCATTTTGGGAACGGCTCTCTATCTCTCCATTCCCTATTTCACCACGATAGGCGGAATGCCAGCCCTGATTGGCTTCTATGCAGCAACCATGGTGATTTTCACAATGTATGGCGGTGGCTTTGCAACAATTCCGGCTTATCTGGCCGATATGTTCGGCACCTTGCATGTCGGTGGCATCCATGGGCGTCTCCTGACCGCATGGTCAACCGCTGGCGTCCTTGGTCCCTTTGCCATCACATATCTGCGTGATATTTCCAAAAACAATGCCATCGCAGATCTGGTTGCCAAAATCGACCCTGCCGTCTTTGCAGAAAAATTCGGCGCTCCCGTCGAGCAATTGCAAAATCTGGTAGAGGCCAAAACGGTCACCATTTCCAAATTGCTGGAAATCGCTCCGGCAGGAACATTGGACCCAACCTCAAGCCTGTACAACACCACCATGTACACCATGGCAGGCCTGCTGATCATCGCATTCTTTGCAAATCTGATGATCAGACCCGTTGGCGAACATCATCATGTTCACAACACTCACCCGAAATTGGCACCGGGAGAGTAAGAAACCCTTGTAAAAACGACATCAAATTGATGTGGTGCGGCACAGCTATAAAATTTGAATTGAAAACTCAAAAAATAGCTGGAAATCTTCGGGCAAATACGTAATTTCTTTTTACCTATTGCCCGAAGACGGCTCAAAACTAAGCGCATGGAAGCTCTGCTTTCATGCGCTTATGTCTGACATATTCTGTTCCTCACGATGAGTGAAGTTAAAGGGAAAGCAGATGGCCAAGAAAAACCCGATTGGAAAAAGCTCAAAAGCAGCAGGCGGATGGGGAGCTTTGAAAAGCGTTGGAAATCAGCTCCTTGGCAGTGGCAAACCTGTTTCCGGGGTGCGCACAATGCTCAAGGCCAACCAACCAGACGGATTTGATTGCCCCGGATGCGCTTGGGGCGATCCCGAACATGGCTCATCTTTCGAATTTTGTGAGAACGGCGTCAAAGCCGTCTCATGGGAAGCCACCAAGGGGCGCACCTCGCCCGGTTTTTTCGCCAAATATTCCGTCTCAGAACTGCGCACATGGAGCGATTATGAGCTGGAAAATCAGGGTCGCTTGACCAACCCCATGCGGTATAACGCACAGACAGATCATTATGAGCCCGTCAGCTGGGGGTCTGCTTTTGCAGAGATCGCAAAAGAGCTAAACAGTCTGGAAAGCCCCAATCAGGCCGAATTTTATACATCTGGCCGCGCCAGCAACGAAGCTGCCTTCCTCTATCAAACCTTTGTCCGTCTCTATGGCACAAACAATTTCCCCGATTGTTCCAACATGTGTCACGAAGCAAGTGGTGTTGCGCTGACCGAATCCATTGGCATTGGCAAAGGCACCGTGCTTTTGGAAGATTTTGAAAAAGCAGATGTGATTTTCGTCGTCGGCCAAAATCCGGGCACAAACCATCCGCGCATGTTGGCCGATTTGCGCAAGGCAACCGAACGCGGCGCGCGCGTTGTTGTCTTCAATACCTTAAAAGAAAAGGGCCTGCACCGTTTCTCAGATCCGCAAAAGAAGCTGGAAATGATCCGAGGTGGATCAGGCACCACCTCAACCGATTATTACCGCCCCCTGCTTGGTGGCGATATGGCAATTTTCCGTGGCATGGCAAAGCTTGTCTTCGCCGCAGAAGACGCAGCACAGGCAGCTGGCAAAGAGCCTGTTCTGGATCATGATTTCATCCGCGACCATTGCTCCGATTTTGAGGCTTACAAAAAGCTCGTTCAAGAGACATCTTGGGAGCATATTGAAAACCAGTCAGGCCTGACCCGTGAGCAAATTGGCGAAGCCGCAGATCTCTATATATCCGCAGATAAAGTGATCACCGCTTGGGCCATGGGCGTCACACAACACAAACACTCAGTCCAGACCATCCGCGAAATATCCAGCTTCATGTTCTTGAAGGGCAATATCGGACGCCCCGGTGCTGGCCTGTGTCCAGTGCGCGGACATTCCAACGTACAGGGCGATAGAACCGTTGGCATCAACGAAAAAGCCCCTGCGGCCTTGATGGATGCCATGGAAAGGGAACTCGGTGTGCCCATGCCACGAGAGCGCGGACATAATGTGATTGACGCCATTGGTGCGATGATGAGCGGACAAGCCAAAGCCTTTATTGGCCTTGGCGGCAATTTTGCCAGAGCAACCCCGGACAGCCCTCTGATTGCCGATGCCATGTGCAAGCTGAATCTAACCGTCAATATTGCCACCAAACTCAATCATGGCCATCTCTTGACCGGCAAAGTCTCCTATATTCTGCCTTGCTTGGGTCGAACCGAAATTGACTATAATTCCAAAGGGCAATCACAGCTGGTAACCGTGGAAGATTCCATGTCCATGGTGCATGGCTCTGGCGGCATCAACAAACCAGCATCGGAAGTGCTGAAATCCGAAGTCAAAATCATCTCAGGCATTGCCAATGCAACAGTCGGCAATAGCGTGGTTGATTGGCACGCTATGGCCGAAGACAATGACAAAATCCGCGATCTGATTGCCAGAGTTCTGCCAATGTTTGGCGATTACAATGCCCAAATCCGCAAACCACGCGGCTTCCGCTTGCGCAATTCTGCCGCTGAACGAGAATGGAATACACCATCGGGCAAAGCAACCTTCTCAACCGATGATCTGCCCGAACAAACCGAATGGCAGCGCAATCAAAAGGATGACCAAACATTCATTTTGCAAACCTTCCGCTCTCACGATCAATATAACACCACAGTCTATGGTCTGGATGACCGCTATCGTGGGGTTTATGGAGAACGAGAAGTGGTCTTCGTCAATCCCGATGATATGAAAAAACTGGGTTTCAAGGCAGGAGACAGGGTCGATATCATTGGCTGTTATGAGGATGGAATTGAGCGCATTGCCCGCAATTTCTTGCTGGTCAGCTATGACATTCCTTATGGCTGTGTGGCCGGATATTACCCGGAACTCAATATTCTTGTGCCCCACCAGACCTATGGCGATAAAAGCTTCACCCCAGCGTCCAAATCTGTCGAAGTCAGATTTCGGCTGGCATCGCAATGAATGATCAGGACATCATATTAGATCTGATCGAACAGCTTTTAAAAAGCGTGGAGACAGAGCTGTCTCCACTCTCAGCTGCCATGATACTGGCAACAGATCTGAACATCGCCAATGACAGCAGGGATTTTGCCAAAAAATTTGGCTTGGCCCACGCTTTGGTGATCCGCGAATGCGTCAATTTAGAGGAAGCGGTTGGGGCCATTGCCATCATCAAACGCGATGACCGCACCCAGCGCCTCTATTATCAGCTCACAGACCTTGGCCAGTCATGGGCCAACATGGTCAGCGATCCAAATTTCGCAGCCTAAAGTCTTGCTAATCCTTTGGCTATTTGGTCAAAGCCATCAAACAGGCTTTAAGCGTTGCAACCGCCAACAGCATATCCTGACGGGCTTCATTATTATATTTGATGCCTTCAATCGCAGCGCTGATAAAATCCGAAACAGCCCTTGGCGTGGTGCCCTGACAGGCCAATTGCTCCTGCCAAGGCATAAAAAGCGCCGCAATATCGTCTTGAAAAACAAGTCTGGCCTCTTCGACGGCAGCCCTGCCCGCTGCATTATAGCCCCGCTCAAGTTGCGCGGCTTCCTCAGAACTGTTCAAAAAATCCCACGGCACAATCGCAAAATAATGCAACAGAACATCCAGCTTCTGATCAAGACCATCGCGATCAGCCCATTCGGCTAGAATGGTCTGCCACAATTCATCAACATAAAACAGGATAGCGCCCCGCAACACGGCATCTGTATTGGCAAAAGTGTTGTAAACTGTCTGGCGCGTCACCCCCGCCTCACGGGCAACATCGCTCATCGTGGTCCGACGCACCCCTTTGCTCTCATACATGCGTAGCGCCGCTGCGGCGATGTTTTTTTCTCGCTCATTCATCATTCAGAACTTATACAAAACGCCCATTATTGTAAAATTACACTTGACTTTTTAGCCTTAAATGCAATTTTTTACAAAATGCTCAAATTTGTAAAACAGATAGAGCAAATCGCAAGACACATATCTCATAAAGTCAAGGTTTGACAATCCATGAAAAAAACAAGCAGCTACGCCCTGATCAGTGTGCTCATACTTATGGCTTTGTCTGCCCTTGGATTACAGGCCTGTGCCAATTTGGGCGGCAGCCATAGCCAAAGCGACAAACAGCGATATGCCCTGTCAAAACAATATGATGCAAAAGAACAGCGCTTTGTCAGCCCCAACCAAGCATCCATTGATGCCATGAAAGACAAAGTATTCAACCTCAAAAATATTTATGAGCAGCTTGGCAAGGGCAAGCATCTAACACCAGATGAAAAATTGCCAGAACACAGAATCGATATGGCAGCCTTTCTGGATGATCAAACATCGCCCAATATCATATGGCTTGGCCACAGCTCCTATCTCATCCGCATCGCCCAAAAGACGATTCTCATAGATCCTGTCTTTGAAAATGCCGGCCCGATCTTTTTCATGGCCAACCGCTTTCAGCCCGCCATATTGGCCCGCACCGATTTGCCGCCTGTCGATTATGTGCTGATTTCCCACGATCATTATGACCATCTGGAAGCGGCCACAATCAAACATCTGGCAGCGAACAAAAGCCATTTCATTGTGCCAATTGGCGTAGGCACACATTTGCGCCAATGGGGCATTCCCCAAGAGCGATTGACAGAGAAAGACTGGTGGGATGAAGTGCAGCTTGACAATTTGCTGATTGCTCTTGTGCCATCAGAGCATTATTCGGGCAGAAAAGCCTTCTTGGCCAATGATACGCTCTGGGCCTCTTTTGTCATCAAAAGCGCCAAAACCAATCTCTACTTCAGTGGCGATTCTGGCTATGGCGACCATTTTGCGACAATCGGCCAACGCTATGGCCCATTCGACCTCGCCTTTCTGGAAAATGGCCAATATCATCCCGTCTCACGCAAAATCCACATGCATCCTGAAGATACGATCAAAGCTTTCAAGGATCTCAATGCAAACATTCTGGTGCCCATGCACTGGGCCATGTTCGCCCTCGCCCGTCATGCCTGGTATGACCCTGCCGAGCAAATCACAGATCTGGCCCATAAGAATGGTCTCAAACTCTATGTCCCGCACATTGGCGAAATGATCACCAATCAAACAAACTATGATTTAAAGCACTGGTGGCAACCAATCATGAAGCGACAACAGGCAAAGACAGAATAAAGTATCACTCCCTAGGCTCAGGACCCATTAATTTGGCCCATTCTGCGCAAAAATGCCTCGCCCTTCGGGTTTGTCTTGAAGCACCCATCTATCGAACCAAGAGCTGCAAGAAGGGAACCACCCTTATTTTGCTCTTGGTTCTTCTATCTGAATGCTTCAAGACAAACAGAATAGGCTAAATTAATGAGTCCTGAGCCTAAAAGCCGCACAAAAAACCATAAGCAAACGAACTGGCAATATGTTTTTCTCAAAATTAATGGTCATCGGATCAGAATTGTCTGCCCCTTGCCTATACGGAACCAGATTTGCGCTTGAGCGATTTTGTGAGAAATAAATCTACCAGCCTTTACTCTGTCTCTTGCCCTGATTGGGCGAACTGCCTATCCTGACGAAAATTTTTACTATTCAAGGCAGTTTCAAACTCTATTTTCAAGCGCTTTGCCATGGCAAATAGTCGGTAGAAGGATAGAGGCGCACACAAAACCGCCTGCAAGACACGCAACAAGGCCAGACACACAAGGAATGAAGGAAGATGCCCATAATGCCATCCATGATTGATGCAATCGGAAACACCCCGCTTTTGCGCCTCAATGCTGTGAGCGAGGCAACTGGTTGCGAGATTTTGGGCAAAGCCGAATTTATGAATCCCGGCCAGTCCGTCAAGGATCGTGCGGCACTCTATATCATCAAGGATGCCATACAAAGTGGAGCCTTAAAGCCCGGCGGGACAATTGTTGAGGGCACTGCGGGCAATACAGGCATTGGTTTGGCCCTGATTGCCAACGCCCTTGGCTATCGCTGCGTGATTGTGATTCCCGAAACACAATCGCAGGAAAAAAAGGATATGCTGCGTCTGGCTGGTGCGCAATTGGTGGAGGTGCCTGCCGTTCCTTATCGCAATCCCAACAATTATGTGAAGCTTTCCCAACGTCTTGCAGAGCAACTCAACGAGAGCGAACCGCATGGCGCAATCTGGGCCAATCAGTTTGACAACATTGCCAACCGCCAAGCCCATATCGAAACCACCGCTCCTGAAATCTGGTCACAAACCGCTGGAGAAGTGGATGGCTTTATCTGCGCAGTGGGCACCGGCGGGACATTGGCAGGAACTGCCGAAGGCTTGCGTATGCGCCACCCCAAAGTGCGCATTGGTCTGGCAGACCCAGAAGGGGCCGCCCTCTATTCCTATTATACAAGTGGGGATTTGAAATCAGAAGGCTCTTCCATCACAGAAGGCATTGGTCAGGGCCGCATTACGGGCAATCTTGATGGCTTAAAAGTCGATGAAGCTTATCAAATTGCAGATAAAGATGCCCTGCCTCTTATTTTCGATCTTTTGGAAAAAGAAGGCCTATGCCTTGGTGGCTCATCTGCCATCAATATCGCGGGCGCGGTTGCCATGGCCAAAAATCTAGGCCCCGGCCATCGCATCGTTACTATTCTGTGTGATTATGGCAATCGCTATCAATCCAAATTGTTCAATCCAGATTTTCTGGCGTCCAAAGATTTGCCCATTCCCGGCTGGATGGGGCACAAAAGCGAGATAATTGCCCCCTTTGTAGAAAGTGACGGCTCATGACATGTGAGGCTTTGTTCCGGTCTGATTCTTATCTAAGCATTTGCGATGCAACAGTTAGCGCAATCACAGAAGATGGAGCCATTCTGCTGGACCGATCAATCTTCTATCCAACCGGCGGCGGCCAACCGGGGGATTGCGGCTGGCTGGAATTGCCAAATGGCGAGCGGCTGGAGCTGGCCACCACACGCAAGGACAGGGACAGCGGCGATAATTTACACATCCCGGCAGAAGGACAATCGTTAGACGCACTATCCAAAGGCCTGTCAGTGGTCTGCCATCTGGATTGGGCCAATCGCTACGCCCATATGCGCCTGCATACTGCCTTGCATCTTCTCTCTGTTGCCTTGCCCTATCCTGTGACCGGCGGCCAGATTGGCAAAGAGGAAGCAAGGCTGGATTTCAACATTCCAGACCCCAATTTCACCAAAGAAGAGCTGACGCAAAAGCTCATCGAGATGATAAAAGCCGATCATGCGGTGAGTGAGCGCTGGATCAGCGATGAAGATCTGGATGCACAGCCCGATCTGGTTAAAACCATGTCAGTGCACCCCCCAAGAGGTGCTGGCAAAGTGCGCCTTATCGCCATTGGCGATATTGATTTGCAGCCCTGCGGCGGCACTCATGTCGGCACCACGCTTGAGATTGGTGCCATTGAGGTGAGCAAGATCGAGAATAAGGGCAAACAAAATCGCCGGGTGCGCATTCGTTTTGCCGCTGATGACACGCTTTAATCATACTTTTTTTGGATATCTTTAATGATTGAAACACCCTCCCTTTATCATGGTCAATGTCATTGTGGCTGTGTTCAATTCACAGTGCGCCTGAGCGAAGATTTGCGATCGGCCCGGCGCTGTAGCTGCTCACTATGTCGCATGCGCGGCGCCATTGCCGTTTCTGCCGATTTGAACGATATTGAAATCACCAAAGGACAAGATAAACTTTCCCTCTATCAATTTGGCACAAAGACAGCAAAGCACTATTTCTGCTCACATTGTGGCATCTATACCCATCATCAACGGCGCTCAAACCCCAATGAATTTGGCATCAATGTCGCATGTCTTGAGGGAATCAGTCCCTTTGATTTTGAAGACGTGGTTGTCTATGACGGTGCCAACAATCATCCGTCCGACAACACATCAGGCTCTCGCATTGCCGGATTTTTACGCTTTTCAAAAGACTGACCTCGATCCACGCCTTTCTTTGCCCCATCCCTTTATCCGGCTTGCCAACCATCGGCGATATTTTGCACAATATCGCAATATATAATCACGCAAAAATCTGGGAGGTGTCTTTATGGCAGAACGGACAAAATGGCTGGTCAGTACCGAATGGTTGGAATCCCATCTCAAAAGCCCGGATGTTGTGGTGCTGGACGGCTCTTGGTATTTGCCACACATGGAGCGTGATGCTGTCGCAGAATATGAAAAGGCGCATATTCCCGGCGCGCTCTTTTTTGACATTGACCAGATTGCCGATCTTTCCAGCGATCTCCCCCATATGTTGCCCTCTGCTGTGCAATTCTCATCTGCCATGCGCAAAATGGGCATAGGCGATGGCCAACGCATTGTTATCTATGACGGGATGGGCCTGTTTTCTGCGGCAAGAGTATGGTGGACCTTGCGCACCATGGGCGTCACAGATGTCTATATTCTGGATGGTGGTTTGCCCAAATGGCTGGAAGAAGGCCGCCCTGTTGATGATATTGAGCCAATTCCCGGACACCGCCATTTCTCTGCACGCCTTGATCATGGGGCCGTGCGTGAGTTCCGTGATGTTTTGAAAGCAGTGGATGATACCAGCATCCAGATTGTCGACGCCCGCCCGCGCGAACGCTGGCAAGGTCTAGCCGCAGAACCGCGGCCCAATTTGCAATCCGGTCGCATTCCCGGCTCTCTCAATGTGCCATTCATGGAGCTTTTGGACGACAAAGGACGCCTGAAAGATCTGGATGCGATAAAAGAGAAATTTGAAAAGGCCGGTGTGGATCTTGGCAAACCCATCATCACCTCTTGCGGCTCCGGGGCAACTGCGGCCATTTTATGCTTTGCCCTTGATAGCCTTGGCCATAGCAAACATGCACTTTACGATGGCTCTTGGGCAGATTGGGGCGCGCGCGAAGACAGCCCGGTTGAGCGGGACGCATAAGCGCCTCAGCCTCAATCACCTTTTGCCCCTCAATCACCTTTTGCAAAGCCTTTTGAGGCTGAAAGCTTGGCCAGATCGTCTGCGCACATTTTATGCGGATGCCACTCTTCGCCATCATAAGGCGCAGGATCAGTCATGCCCAAGATGACAGGCAAATGCTCAAGCGCAAAAGCGATGGCTGTGGCATAAGTCTGCTCTTCCAAAGCCTCAAGGCTATCCACTTGTGTGATCGGGAACGAGCATGTGGCAAGGATTGGTCCTGTATCAATCCTCTTGGCCATTTCATGCAAGGTCACGCCATGCTCTTTGGCTGATTGCAAAAAGGCAAAATGCGTTGGACGATATCCCGGTCGGCTTGGCGGACCGGGATGCAGATTATACGCCTTTGCAAGACGGGATAAGTGATCCGGTTGCACATAAACGGGCGTTAAAAACCCAAAAAGAATGCAGGGATGTTGACTAAGGGAGAGGGCTTTTGCCAGCGCCTCATCGCTATCAGCCATAGAGATCGCCATATTGGGCGCAAGCTGCCCAATATGATGTTGGAAAAACTCTGCTTCCAGCTTCGGCATTAACAAGATGATGCTTTTGGCACATGTCATCTTTCCATGCTAGCATCTGGCACCACATCCACCAAGATGGTCTTTTAAAAACAAATAAGCCCGGATGAGATCATCCGGGCTTATCATTGATATGATCAGGTTTTGGAGAGGACCTTTAGATCCAGCTCCCTAGTGCAAAATCTGCGACAAGAACAACTTGGTCCGCTCATGCTGCGGATTATCAAAGAAGTTCTCTGGGTCATTTTGCTCAACAATTTGTCCGGCATCCATAAAGATCACCCGGTTGGCAACCTGACGGGCAAAGCCCATTTCGTGGGTGACACAGAGCATGGTCATGCCCTCTTCAGCAAGGCCCACCATCACATCCAGCACTTCCTTGATCATTTCAGGATCAAGGGCTGAGGTTGGCTCATCAAACAGCATAATGCGCGGGTTCATACACAAAGAGCGGGCAATGGCGACGCGCTGCTGCTGACCACCGGAAAGCTGACCGGGGAATTTGTTGGCCTGCTCAGGAATCTTGACGCGCTCCAGATAATGCATGGCAATCTCTTCGGCTTCCTTTTTGGGCATATTGCGCACCCAGATCGGAGCCAGGGTCAGATTTTCCATGATTGTCAGATGCGGGAAGAGGTTAAAGTGCTGAAACACCATCCCCACTTCGCGGCGGATCTCATCAATCTTTTTCAGATCATTGGTCAGTTCAATGCCATCGACCACGATCTTGCCTTGCTGATGCTCTTCCAGACGGTTGATACAGCGGATCATCGTGGATTTGCCAGAGCCGGACGGGCCTGCAATCACAATCCGCTCGCCCTGCATGACTTTCAGATTGATATCTTTAAGCACATGGAAATCGCCATACCATTTGTTCATGCCTTCGATTTCGATGGCCACATCGGTATCGGACACATGCATTTTGTTGCGGTCTGCATGCAGCTCGGAAGCGTCTACTGCATTTTCAGTCATAGTATTTTCCTTTGCAGCTTATCGTTTATGACCGGTGTGCAGCCGGTTTTCCATGAAGATTGAATAGCGGGACATGCCAAAGCAAAAAATCCAGAAGACAATTGCGGCAAACAGATATCCCGTATGAGACGTATTGGGTGTCGACCATTTGGCATCGGTGAAGGAGAATTGCACCTGCCCAAGAAGATCAAACAAGCCGATGATCAAGACCAAAGTGGTATCCTTGAACAAGCCAATGAAGGTGTTGACAATGCCCGGGATCACCAATTTCAAAGCCTGTGGCATGATGATCAGGCCAGTTGATTGCCAAAAGGTCAAACCAAGCGCAGAGGCCCCTTCATATTGGCCTTTTGGAATGGCCTGCAAGCCACCACGCACCACTTCTGCCATATAGGCAGCAGAGAAGAGCGCCACACCAATAAGAGCACGCAGCAATTTGTCGAACGTCACCCCTTCCGGTAAGAAGAGCGGCAAAACCACAGATGACATGAACAAAACCGTTATCAGCGGCACACCACGCCAAAATTCAATGAAGATGACCGACACCAAGCGAATGATCGGCATATTGGAGCGCCGCCCCAAGGCAAGCGCAATGCCCAAGGGCAAGGACGCAGCAATACCAGTCACCGCAATGACAAGCGTGACCAAAAACCCGCCCCATTTATCAGTCTCAACATGAGCGAGACCAAAATCATAGGACATGACGCCAAGAATGAGCGCGATTGCGATCCCGATCCCGCCCAAAGTCAAGACGACAGGTTTGGGATTGGACTTGGTGGCGACAGCAATTGCCACACCGATTGCGACAATCACGGCAAACAGAATGCCATATTCAACCAGATAATCTTCAAAAGACAGATTACCACCCGACAACAGAATGAAGGTCATCACCGGATAGGCAACCAGCATGAAGAGGATATTGAAACGCTTATAGGGCGCGGACGGAATGAGCGCTGGAATCAGACCCAAAGCCCCAACGGCAAAGACAATATCCACCCGCCAATATTCTGCGACAGGATAACGGCCATAGACAAACTGGCTAAAATAGGCCCGAACATAAGCCCAGCAAGCGCCGGTTTTGCCAGTACAGGCTTCGCGCCCCTCTCCTGTCCATGCCACATCATAGAAAGAGAATTTCAACAACGGCCATGACAGCTGGTAAATGATATAAATACCAAGCAATGTCAGGATGGTATGAGGAATGGACGAGAAGAGATTATGCCTCATCCATGCGACTGGACCATGGGTATTGTCAGGAGCCGGAAGGTCTGGCGCCATTTCGGTCCGAACATAGGCAATTGATTTATCAGACATAACGCCTCCTATCTCTCTACCAGTGCGATGGACCGGTTATACCAGTTCATGAAGAGCGAAATCAGCAGCGAGATGGATAGATAGACAATCATCCAGATGCCAATCACCTCAATAGCCTGCCCGGTCTGGTTCAAAATGGTGCCGCCAGCCGATACGATATCAGGATAGGCAATGGCCACCGCCAGAGACGAGTTTTTGGTCAGGTTGAGATATTGCGATGTCAAAGGTGGAATAATCACGCGCATGGCTTGCGGAATGATGACCAAACGCAGCGTTGGTCCGTTGCGCAATCCAAGCGCATGAGCCGCCTCTGTCTGACCATGGCTCACCGCCAAAATACCAGCACGCACAATCTCCGCGATAAAGGCACCCGTATAGATGGTCAAGGCCAGCAAAAGGCCGACAAATTCCGGTATCACCCGCATCCCGCCCTTAAGGCTAAATTTAGTTTTGACCGGATGATCGAATGTGACCGGCATTCCAGAGAGGAAATAGGCAACAAGCGGCAAGCCGAACAAAAGCGCCAGACTGGTCCAGAGGACAGGAAAGCGCTTGCCCGTTTCCATCTGCCGTTTCTTGGCCCAATTGATCAGAGCAAAAACGCCGACAACAGCAGCCACCAACGCATAACCGATCAACTCCGAGCCTTCCCCAAAAATGGGTTTGGGCATAAAGAAGCCACGATTGTTCAGATAAAATTCCGATAGAAAAACGTGGGATTGCTTTGGATGGGGCAAAGCACGCAGCACCGCAAAATACCAAAAGAAAATTTGCAGCAACAAGGGAATGTTGCGCACAATTTCGATATAGACAGTGGCGATTTTTGAAATGACCCAGTTATTGGACAGACGGGCAATCCCCATAATGAAGCCAACAATGGTTGCAAAGATGATCCCGATCACGGCCATCAGCAATGTGTTGAGCAGTCCTGCTATAAAAATCTCTCCATAAGTGGAGGCAGCAGAAACATCAATCAGGGACTGGTTGGGCGCAAATCCTGCTGTCCCATCCATAAAGCCAAACCCGGAAGCAATATTTTGCTTTTCCAGATTTCGGGCAGCATTTTGAATGATTGACCAAACCAGATAGGCCAATCCAGATACCAGAGCGACTTGGTAGACAATACCTCTGACTTTTGGATCGTTAAAAATCGACCCTTTTTCAGCTGGCTTGTCTGTGTTCGCATGAGAATTAGCAGCCATACTCTCCTCACGGCTCCATGACCGGCAAAGCAGCCGATCCGCCATTGACCGTAGCAATATCCATCCTTTAATGGATGTTTATTCTATGTTAACTAACTGATATTGCTTACAAAAAACCCCGACAGACGCTTTTGTCCTGTCGGGGTCATATTCATCCAACCTTAGCGGATTGGTGGTGCATACATCAGGCCACCTTTGGACCACAGAGCATTCACGCCACGTGCAATGCCAAGTGGGGTCTTAGGACCAACATTGCGATCAAAGCTTTCGCCATAATTGCCAACAGCTTTAATCACCTGATAAGCCCAATCATTGGACAGGCCAATCGCCTCACCAAATGCGCCTTCTGTGCCAAGCAGACGGCGAACAGATGGATTTTTGGAGTCTTTCATTTCATCAACATTGGCCTGTGTCACGCCAAGCTCTTCAGCATTGACCATGGCAAACAATACCCATTTATTGATGTTGAACCACTTGTCGTCACCCTGACGAACAACCGGACCAAGAGGCTCTTTGGAGATGATTTCTGGCAGAACGATATGATCGTCAGCATTGGTCAGCTTCAAGCGCTGTGCATAAAGACCGGACGCATCGGTGGTGTAAACGTCACAACGACCACCATCATATGCCTGAACAACCTCATCAGCTTTTTCAAACTGCACCAATTCCAGTTCCATATTGTTGGAACGGTAATAATCGGTCACGTTCAACTCGGTTGTTGTGCCGGTGTTGGTGCAGACAGAAGCACCGTCCAGCTCCAGAGCAGAGCTTACACCCAGAGATTTACGAACCATGAAGCCCTGACCGTCATAATAGTTGACGCCAGCAAAGTTGAGGCCCAGCTTGGTGTCGCGGCTCATTGTCCATGTGGTGTTGCGTGGCAGCACGTCAATTTCACCAGATTGCAGAGCAGTGAAGCGCTCTTTAGCGGACAATGGTGCGAATTTGGCTTTGTCTGCATCACCGAAAACAGCAGCAGCAACGGCTTTACAGAAGTCAACGTCCAGTCCGGTCCAGTTGCCCTGTGCATCCGGGTTGGAGAAGCCTGGCAGGCCCTGGCTCACACCACAGGTCACGCCGCCTTTGCCTTTCACATCATCCAGGGTATCAGCCTGGGAAGCAGTTGCAGCGACGCTCATTGCGGAGCCAAGAAGCACAGAAAGGAGAACTTTTTTCATTTTGCAGCCTTTAGATCTATTGCCCAATTGAATTAGATTGCGATGCCAAACGGCAATAGTGGAGGAATGCAATTTTTCATCAAACAGCCCCCCTCTCCCGTTTTTTATTTAGGTTTGTCACCTTTGCAGTTTGGCAATTGACTCTCCCATCGAAGAAAATTATTCGACTTTGGTCAAGAGGTAATTTGTAGTTCTATCCACGAAAATGCAGCAATAGCACAATAAACGTACTCAAAAGGTGGATAAATGCAAAATATCCTATCGTTTTCGTCAAAATTAGCGACATTAATTTTGATTTTACGCGCGATTCAAATAGCAAAAATGCAGGTTAATGATGAATAAAAATGATAAATCAACGAAGTCCTATCGCTCAGACACACGTTTGGTGCTCACGGGCCGCGATCCAGCATCCAATCATGGCTTTGTGAATCCCCCCGTCATCCATGCATCAACGGTTATTTTTGAATCGACCGAAATGATGTTTTCCGGCACCGCCCCTTATGGCTATGGCCGCCGCGGAACCCCAACAACCAATGCCTTGACCGAAGCCTTGAGCGATCTGGAAGGCGCAGTCGGCACCGTACTGGCCCCATCGGGTCTGGCAGCCTGTTCTCTTGCGCTTTTAAGTGCCTGCAAATCTGGCGATCATGTCCTGATCACCGACAGCGTCTATGAGCCAACCCGCCATTTTTGCGCCACCGTGCTTGAACCTATGGGGGTTGAAGTCAGCTATTATGACCCTTTGATTGGCGCAGAGATTGGCGCGCTCTTCAAGGACAATACCGTCGCCGTCTTTACCGAAGCGCCGGGATCTCAGACATTTGAAATGCAGGATATCCCCGCCATTGCCGAAGTCGCGCATGCAAAAGGCGCACTGGTATTGCTTGACAATACATGGGGGACACCGCTCTTTTTCAATTCCTTTGAAAAAGGCGCCGATATCACCATTCAGGCGGGCACAAAATATATTGTTGGCCATTCCGATGTCATGCTGGGGGCCGTCTCAGCCAATGAACGGGCATGGCCACGCCTGCATGAGGTGCATGGTGCTATGGGTTATCATGTGGGACCGGGGGACGTGTACCTTGCCTTGCGCGGCTTGCGCACCATGGGCGTACGTCTGGCCCAACATCAGGCCAGCGCAATGGAAGTTGCAAAATGGCTGGAAGCCCGTCCCGAAGTGGACCGGGTTCTTTATCCTGCTCTGGAGAGCGATCCGGGCCATGACATCTGGAAACGCGATTTTACAGGTGCCTGCGGGCTTTTGGGCATTGTGCTGAAAGATTGCACCAAGCAGCAGGCCTGCACCATGCTCGATCATCTGGAGCTGTTTGGCCTTGGTTATAGCTGGGGCGGCTTTGAAAGTCTGGCAATTTATGCCAATCCACGCTCCTATCGAACCGCAACACAATGGGATGAACCGGGTCAGTTGGTGCGGTTCCATGTTGGATTGGAAGATCCCAAAGATCTGATTGCAGATCTGGAACAAGCCTTTGCGGCTCTTAGAGACTGATATTCAAGCATAAGAAAAGGCGGCCCCATTTCAGATCAATGGGCCGCCTTTTTCTTTATATCATCTTATTTTCGCACTTACTCGATGGGAGAATTATCAAGGAATTTCTTTTCCTTATGCTCCTTGACGATCAGCCAGACATTGCGCAGATAAATGAAAAGGCCAGCGCCTTGCCCGACAATAAAAACCGGGTCACCGCGCTGGAGCGCATAGACAAAGAGCAGCCCACCCCCGGCAATGGAAAAAAACCAGAAAGCCACCGGCACAATGGATTTACCGGCCCGTTCACTGGCAATCCATTGAACAACAAAACGCATGGTGAACATGGCTTGCGCAATGAAGCCAATGATCAACCACAAATCCCATTGAGCGACAAAAGTGGCATGTGCCCAATTGAGGAAATCAGTCCATAAACCAGACATGAAACTCTCTTAATTTCTTTTCCATAAGCGCCTGTAGCTAGACGCA
>JAOXSG010000034.1 GCA_025800105.1 Cohaesibacter sp.
TATGGTCCTCAGGGCCACCATCAACTCTTTTTCCAACCTCCTCTGCTCCAATGTCATCATTGATCCTCGGCTCCAATGTGGCGCAAGTAATCCTCCAAAATCAGAGGAGCATTTTGGAGGTGCGATTCAGGCTCCCAACTAGCCTCAGTGATGGGATAACCTTTCCACATCACTAGATACAGGCGCCGGGCACTCTTGCCCTTATGCCTGAGAATCGCCTCCACTTCATACTCCTCCTCACCATCGACCACAATGGGAGAAGGTGGTCGCTCCTCCCTTTCAAACTCTTCTGACCGGTGGAACCTTTTCAAGTTTGAGATATGAAAGACAGGATGGATCCACCAAGTTGGGGGCAGATTCAATCCTTACGCCACCGGAGAAATCACCCGGGCGACTCGGTATGGACCAATCCAGCATTGACGTAATTTAGATGGCAAAAGCTGGTTCACACAAATATTGCGTGTGGAAAGGACCACCTCATCGCCTACCTCGAATGTCTCATCGTGCCTTGAGCGGTCCACCTGTGATTTGGCCCGACTTTGACCGATGGTGAGATTGGTCT
>JAOXSG010000039.1 GCA_025800105.1 Cohaesibacter sp.
CATTCATTCGCTCTACCACACCTTGGGTTTGGGGGTGGTAGGCGGAAGAGTATCCCAATCTTGTCCCAGTTAATTTCCACAGTTCCTGCCATGCCCTTGCAGTGAACTGCGGTCCCCTATCTGAAAAAATTACCCTAGGTAGCCCATGATACCTAACTACCGTGTTCCACAGCAACTGAGCAGTGCCAATAGCTGTGATATTCTTGTGACAAGGTGTAAGGTGCACCATGCGCGTAGCTTTGTCCACTGTAACTAGGATGGAATCACGACCATTAGCTGAGGGTGGTAAATCTGTAATAAAGTCGATGGAGATCTCACTCCATTTCGACTCAGGCATCTGGGTGGACATTAGCCTTCCCTTAGCTAATGTATGGTCAGACTTTTCAGTCTGACACACCGGACAGTTTTCCACGAACTGCCAGATGTCCCCCAGCATTCCTTTCCAATAGAAGTGCCTTTTCACCCTATCTATGGTGCGTTGAATTCCAGGATGTGCACTGTATGGAGTACAATGCAATTTCTGTACTACCTGGGTTTTCATTTGTTCGTTATCTGGGACAACTATTCGCCAGAAATCAAAATCAACGTCCTGATTCTGGTCATGCATATAAAGAATCCCGTGCATTCGTTTGAATATCAAAGAATTGCGGACCGCTTGCCTGGTACCGCTCTGCAGCTCCTGCAGAATTTCAGCATAAGGACTCTCATGCTGCAACAAATAATGCAAAGAATCTTTAAAAGAATTGTCCAATTGGACCTTTGAAACTGCAGTGGCAGCAGTTATTTTCCTGGACTGATTGCCTTGAGGGCATTGCTCTTCATTTGTTGAAAGAATTGACCCTTGAGGGGTTTGCTCTGACAAAACTGTTTGGCCTTGAGGGCCCTGAATCTGTTTGATCTGACTATCTCTGCCTTGAGGGCTTGAATTGAATAATCTGTATAAGGCATCTTGAATCTGCTCGTTTGTTGCGTTTTCTGGTACTCTCAGCCTCTGCACATATTCTGCATTAGCATCAGTAACAGAAGATTTCCGCACCAATGCATCAGTAATGAGCTGACGGCTTAGGGAATCTGCAGGGTTCTTCTTTCCCGGTATATGCCGGATGTCCACATTGTACCCTTGCAGTACCGCTAACCACCGCCAGACTCTACTGTTTACAGAAGTCTGACTTGGCAGATGTCGGAGTGGCGCGTGATCTGTTTGTATTATAATGGGGTATGGCCCTTGGAAATAATGCTTCCATTGGCCAGTCGCCCATACAATCCCGAGG
>JAOXSG010000051.1 GCA_025800105.1 Cohaesibacter sp.
GCAAGCTAGCTACAAGACGAGAAGTATATGTGGCTACTATGGGAGAAGTGAGCCAAGTGGTGTTCGTGAGTGAGATCCTTGCCCAAATCAGAGGCCGTGGTATTGACCTTGATCGACAAATCTCTTCAGGATGGTCAAACCCTTGACAAGAAAGATGCCATCCATTACCTCACAAAACTTTTGGTGGATCAAATGCAAAAGTGGCTCCCAGTTGTTCAAACTGATTCAGGATCCCAACATCAAATTGCAGCTCTACAAGCTGAGATTGCCGAGCTCAAAGCAAAAGCAAGTACATCTCCTCAACAAGAGTCAAAACCTGCTGATGCATCTTCGTCTCAACCTCAAGGCCGAGTTCAATCACCTATTGAAGCAGCTTTCCAAGGACATCGCCCAGTGGCATTTGACCCAGCTCAACTGCTGGTCACTCCAGGTGGTACCAACCAGTGGTTAGAGAACAACATGCCTGAAGCTTTTAGTGATGCCAAATACAAAGCGTGGTACAAGGGCTTGAAGCTGGACATCACCTCCCGCCAAACTGTTGAAAGGAACATTGTTGCTATGGACAACTGGTGGCAAAATCAACCTGACACAGCAGAGTCTACAATCCATAGGGTG
>JAOXSG010000059.1 GCA_025800105.1 Cohaesibacter sp.
CTCCCAAACCGCCCACGAGGGTACCATGACGGGTGGTTTGGGAGGGGGAGAGGGATGGATATACGGCCTAAAAGTCTCAGACAGAGACTTTTAAATCGGGCACTAAGGCTCAGAACCCATCAAATGGTGCTGAGTAAAATAGAAGTCTCACTATTCAGCACCCCTTCCACCAATCTCACCTCGCGCAAAACCCGATCAAAATCCGGCAAGCTGGGTGCCTGTACCTCTGCCACCAGATCCCAAGCCCCATTGGTGGTATGAAGCGCCTGAATTTCCGGCATGCCCCGCAAACGGCGAATGACCTGACTGGTGGATTTTCCAACCACTTCAATCAACATCACAGCCCGAATGCCATCCAGATCATAATCTTCACGCACCCGCACCGTAAAGCCAAGCAAAGCCCCGGAATCCATCAACCGATCCAGACGATTTTGCACGGTGCCGCGCGAGACTTTCAAAATATCCGCCAATTTGGATAAAGAAGCCCGCCCATCGCTGCGCAAAAGCGAAATAAGCTCTCGATCCAAACGATCATAAATATGTTTATCCTGGCTCATAAACAAACCTCACTGAGCAATTTGATCAATTCCTCTATACAATTTGCATTTTCATCATGCAAATTTTGTAGAGTTTCGCCATTTTGTCTGAAATTTTGGCCCTTTATCATCAAGACTAACAAACAGAACCAGCAACTCTTTCATAGTTCGGGAGCCAAATCCATGACATCCCCCAATCTCGACAAGCTCAACATTGTGCCCTTCGTCAGCGTCGATAATATGATGAAGCTGGTTCTAAATATTGGCATAGAAAATGTTCTAAAGGGCATAGCAGAGCAGATTGAAAATGACTTCAAACGCTGGGAACTTTTCGACAAAACCCCGCGCATTGCCTCCCATTCCAAAGAAGGCGTCATCGAATTGATGCCAACGTCAGATGGGGAAGTTTATGGCTTTAAATATGTCAATGGCCATCCCAAAAACACCAAGGAAGGCCTGCAAACGGTCACCGCTTTTGGCCTTTTAGCAGATGTTGAATCCGGCTATCCTGTCCTTCTGACAGAAATGACCATTCTCACCGCCTTGCGCACTGCGGCCATGTCTGCGGTGGCTGCAAAATATCTTGCGCCCAAACAGTCAAAAGTCATGGCCATGATCGGCAATGGCGCACAATGCGAATTTCAGGCTTTGGCCTTCAAGGATATTTGCGGCATCGATACTGTGCGCCTGTTCGACATTGACCCAATCGCCACCGACAAGGCCGTCTTTAACCTCAAAGACAGCGGCCTCACCGTCATTCGCACCAACTCCCATGAAGATTGTGTCAATGGGGCCGATATCATCACCACCTGCACAGCCGACAAACAATATGCCACCATTCTGACCGATAATATGGTCGGCTCTGGCATTCATATCAATGCCATCGGCGGCGATTGCCCCGGCAAAACCGAGCTGCACAAAGATATCTTACTGCGCTCTGATATTTTCGTTGAATTTCCCCCCCAAACCCGGGTTGAAGGTGAAATCCAGCAGCTTGACGCCGATCACCCTGTCACAGAGCTATGGCAAGTGATCACAGGCGACAAACAAGGCCGCACAGACGATCAGCAAATCACCCTGTTCGATTCCGTTGGCTTTGCCATTGAGGATTTTTCGGCCCTGAAATATCTCTATGGCGCCATTAAAAATACCCGTTTCTATGATGAGCTGGACATGATTGCCGATCCTGATGAGCCACGCGATTTGTTTGGCATGGTCCAGCGCGCAAAGGCCAATTTGTAACCCAAAAGCACTGAACCTCTCAATCTGACATCAAAGCCCGGATGGCACCCCGCCACTCCGGGTTTTTTATCCATCCTATGAATGCTACAAACAGAATAAGAGCAAAGGACCAGATCAAAAGACTAGGCCAGAAAATCCGATATGAGCGATCAGAGCATCTTTTTGTGCCATAAATCAGACCTGCAAAAAACAGGCGCCTTTGGGGCAAGCCTTCACATGCAAAAAGAAGGGCGTCAAAAGGCGCTCGATATTGTCATCATCGACATGACCTATAACCCTGCCAATCCCCAATCAGACCCTTGCTCACACAATCATTACAAGGCATTTGTCAATGCCTGCCCCCATCTTGGTATGCCGCTGGAAACATTTGATCATCAATTTCTTGATCAAACGAATCCCGCCATCCTGATTTGTTCAACCCATGGGGCCCGCTTTCAGGCGCAAGACGGCTTTTGTCTCTCAGGCCCATGTAAGGGATCATCCTTAACGCCTATATCACTTACGTTCACGGAACAGTCTATTTTTATGAAAATCTCTGATAACACCCATCCAAAGCATTGACAAAATTACAGAAAATAGATTTTCTTATTCTGCAAAAAGCAAAAATAGACAGGCCCCAAGCTCTACAAAAACAGCACACAGAGTCGACCAAAGAGGCATGCAAAGCCGGTGGACGCTGTGCCCTGACGTAAGCATAATGGGCCAGACCATTTTGAGTGGTTCGCATGAAACCATTCCTTATTTTCACTGGACAAGTTCTGGGAGGAACGCATGTCAGAAAATGTCTATCCCGTGCCAAAGGATGTGGCAAAAGACGCCCTGATCGATAACGAGACCTACCTGTCAATGTACAAACAGTCCGTAGAGGATCCGGCAGGCTTTTGGGGAGAACAAGGCAAGCGTCTGGACTGGATCAAGCCTTACACCAAGGTAAAAAATACCTCTTACGATTATCACAATGTTTCCATCAAATGGTTTGAGGATGGCGAGCTGAATGTCTCGGCCAACTGCATCGACCGCCATCTGGAAACAAGAGGCGACCAAACCGCCATCATCTGGGAAGGCGACGACCCGGCAGATGATGAACATATCACCTATAAACAGCTGCATGAGCGGGTCTGCAAACTGGCAAATGCCTATAAAGAGCTGGGCGTCGGCAAAGGCGATCGGGTTATTCTGTATCTCCCCATGATTCCGGAAGCCGCTTATGCCATGCTGGCTTGCGCGCGCATTGGGGCCATTCATTCCATCGTATTTGGCGGTTTCTCCCCTGACGCTCTAGCAGATCGCATCAATGGCAGTGAAGCCAAATTGGTGGTCACTGCCGATCAAGGCTTGCGTGGGGGCCGCAAAGTGCCCTTGAAAACCAATGCAGATGCAGCCCTTGCAAAAGTCGAGCATGATGTCAAAGCCTTGGTCGTCAAGCGCACCGGCGGCGATATCCCAATGGTGGAAGGCCGTGACATTTGGTATGACGATGTGGTCGGCCCAGCTTCAAGCGATTGCCCAGCCGAGCCAATGAATGCAGAAGATCCCCTCTTCATTCTCTATACATCTGGCTCAACCGGCAAACCAAAAGGCGTTGTCCATTCCACTGGCGGATATCTGCTTTATGCCTCCATGACCCATCAATATGTCTTTGATTATAAAGACGGCGATATCTATTGGTGTACCGCTGATGTGGGTTGGGTCACCGGCCATTCCTATATTGTCTATGGGCCACTGGCCAATGGTGCCACAACCCTGATGTTTGAAGGCGTGCCCACCTATCCAAGCCCGTCCCGCTTCTGGGATGTGTGTGAAAAGCACAAGGTCAACATCTTCTATACTGCGCCAACGGCCATCCGCTCTCTCATGGGTGCGGGCAATGAGCATGTCGAAAAAGCAGATCTGTCTGACCTTCGCGTGCTTGGCTCTGTGGGCGAACCCATCAATCCAGAAGCCTGGAAATGGTATTATGAGGTGGTTGGCAAGGAAAAATGCCCAATCGTTGACACCTGGTGGCAGACAGAGACCGGCGGCATCATGATCACGCCTCTTCCCGGCGCAACCGATCTCAAGCCCGGCTCTGCAACCCGGCCATTTTTCGGCGTCCAGCCGGTTATGCTCGATAATGACGGCAAGGAAATTGCTGAGACCGAATGCGAAGGCATTCTATGCATTGCAGACAGCTGGCCCGGCCAAATGCGCACCGTTTTTGGTGACCATGATCGCTTCGTCTCTACCTATTTTGAGACCTTCAAAGGCTATTATTTTGCCGGTGACGGGGCCCGCCGCGACGCGGACGGCTATTACTGGATCACAGGCCGCGTTGATGACGTGATCAATGTGTCTGGCCATCGCATGGGCACAGCAGAGGTGGAAAGCGCCCTTGTGGCCCATCCAAAAGTCTCCGAAGCCGCAGTCGTTGGCTATCCGCACGATATCAAGGGTCAAGGCATCTATGTTTATGTCACCTTGATGGAAGGCGAAGAGGAATCGGAAGATCTACGCAAGGAACTGCGCACATGGGTTCGCGGCGAAATTGGCCCAATTGCCTCACCAGATCTCATCCAGTTCGCACCGGGCTTGCCAAAAACCCGCTCCGGCAAAATCATGCGCCGCATCTTGCGCAAAATTGCCGAAGATGATTTCGGCAGCCTTGGCGATACCTCAACACTGGCCGATCCAACAGTGGTTGATGATCTGATTGACAACCGTCAAAACAGATAAGCAAGTCAAAACTGAACATAAAAAAGCCCCGTCAGGATCCTGACGGGGCTTTTTTTAAGCAATCAAAAAACAAAAATCTCAGTCTTTCATGGCAAAAGTCATCGCATCTTCCATGGAAGCGGCCTCTTGGGGCACACCATCCAGCATATCAACCACCTGCTGTAAATCAGCAACCAGATTGGTCAAACGGCTGGACATGCGAGCGTGAATCTCTTCCGCCAATTCTGGATATTCATCCATCACCCGACGAAAGAGCGAGCGGCGAATTTGAATAACGCGCAAATCTTCAACCGCAATTGCCATTGCCGTGCGCCTTGTTTCAGCCACCAAGGCCAATTCCCCGATCAAACTGCCTGCATAGAGATGCTGGCTATCCAAATCCCGTCCATCACTGGAAATGGTCATGCGAATCTCACCATCCAGCACAATGAAAGCAGAATCGGCCAAATCCCCCTGACGAAACAAAACCTGCTTGGCACGATAGGATCGGGTCTCAGCACCAAACGCCAAAAGCCTGAGCTGATCATCGGTAAAATCGGCAAAAAACGGCACTTGCCGCATCAGATCCATTTCACTATTCAGGCTCATTTCAATCCCTAACCATGCCTTTGTTCTAGGACGTAACGCATAAAAGCTGTCCCATCAAAGCAAAACAAAAAAGCGCACCACCATTGTGGCACGCTTCTTAATAACTTCCAATGCCTTCTTCAAGGCAATTTACCATGACGAAATCATCATGGCACCAGCTTATAACCGCCAGCTTCGGTGATCAAAAGCTCTGCATTGGATGGATTTTTCTCAATTTTCTGACGCAAACGATAAATATGGGTTTCCAATGTATGCGTTGTCACGCCGGAATTATAGCCCCAGACTTCATGCAGCAATACATCGCGTCCAACCGGTTTATCGCCAGAACGATAAAGGAATTTCAAAATCGATGTTTCTTTTTCCGTCAAACGAACCTTGCCGCCCTGCTCATCAGAGAGCAATTTCGCAGCCGGTTTGAAGGTATAAGGGCCAACAGAAAAAGTCGCATCTTCGCTATTTTCGTGCTGGCGCAATTGCGCACGAATACGAGCCAGCAAAACCGCAAACCGAAATGGTTTGGTCACATAATCATTGGCTCCGGCTTCCAAACCCAAAATGGTATCAGAATCGGTGTCATGACCCGTCAACATGATGATTGGCGCCTTGAAATCCCCTTTGCGCAGCAATTTCACCGCCTCACGACCATCCATATCAGGCAGGCCAACATCCATCACCAACAGATCAAAATGATCTGAGCGCGCTGTCTGAATACCTTTTGTGGCACTTTCTTCCTGATACAAATCAAACTCTTCATAAAGGGAGAGCTGCTCAACCAGCGCTTCACGCAGTTCAGTATCATCATCAACGAGCAAAATTTTTCTAGCAGTCATTATCGCATCCCCAGATTGGCCTCGATGGTATCAGACATCCGATCCACCCGATGGCACCTTGCGACTTACAGCCTATCGCGTAATGACTAAAATCACTCGATAGGCTGTAACCGTTTGTTTCGCGAATTCGTATCTTGAATTTCCATCATCTAAGTGGTCAACTGATAGAAAATCAAATCACGAGCAATCACGTCAATGTCAGTGTGACGTGAAGCATGACGCAAAACTCTCAATTCTTGATGAATCTTGTTACAATTCACCCAAAACCGGGCAACCCCTTCCAAGGCTTGGTAAAAATAGGTTTACAAACCCACCCATGCGCCTTGGGCCGCACAGGCCTGCGCTCTCAAAAGCGAGAGGGAGATGGCGCAACACCATTTTTGCGATGCACTGCCCTTTTTGGCTTTTATCGCCCGGACAGGGGACCAAAGCCGGTCTCAAAATTGCCTTTCCTTGCCCTTCATCCCACAATGGGCTGGTGCGATGAAAAAGGCCATGCCTGCTATAACAGGCCGATCAAACGCCCCTTCAAACCATCCCATGAGCAAATGTGGCGCAAAGACGCATTATATGATATCGGCCTTGTGCTGGATTATAATATCTCAACGCGCCAGCAAGGCATGGGCAGCGCCATTTTCTTTCACATTGCCCGACCAAACTTTACCCCGACAGAAGGCTGCATAGCGGTTCAACCAAAGGTCATGCGCCAATTGGTGCGCCAGATTTCTGCACAAACCATCTTTCAGATCAATCGATAAAAGCAATCAGAGCGGATAATCCCGCTTGCCAAAAATGGCACTGCCAACCCTGACATGACTGGCACCTTTGGCAATGGCTTTATCATAATCACCGCTCATGCCCATAGAAAGCTGATCAAGGCCATTGCGTTTGGCAATATCGGCCAAAGTCACAAAATGCGGATCGGGATCTTCATCAAAGGGGGGAATACACATCAAACCCTTGATCGGCAAAGACAAGTCATCCCGGCAAAAAGCGATGAAATCATCGACTTCTTCTTCAAGAATACCAGCTTTTTGCGGCTCATTGCCGGTATTGATCTGCACAAAAAGCTGCAATTGCTTATTCTGCTTTTCCATTTCCAGACGAATAGCCCGGGCAATTTTGGGACGATCAACAGTGTGAATCACATCAAAAAGTGCCACCGCTTCCTTTGCCTTGTTGGATTGCAAAGGACCAATCAAATGCAATTCCACATCGGCAAAATCCCGTTGCAATTCCGGCCATTTTCCCTTGGCTTCCTGCACACGATTTTCACCATAAACCCGGTGACCCGCCTCCAGAGCCGGGCGAATATGATCCGCTTCAAAGGTCTTGGAAACAGCAATCAGGCTTACATCCCCTGCATGTCGCCCTGCCTCACGCTCGCATTTGGCAATCTCTTGCTTGACAAATTCCAGCTGTTTTTTGATGCCCATTTTTCTTACCAAAATACAATCGGGCCAAAATACAATCGGATTTGTGATATGGCCCTCTAATCTTTTCGACATTATGCACGAAGCAAGCCATGCTTCAATTGCCGATATACAAGATTGTCCCAGATTGTCGGCTAATCACAGCGCTATATCACAAATAGACCGGATTTGGTCTTGACCAATGCCCCTATTTCTGGTGATGGTCAGCCCTGAAAAGTGATGAAAAATCGAGGCATTCCGGCAGATTCATGGCTAATGAACGCTACAACGCACGCGAAGCGGAAATTCGCTGGCAACAGACCTGGGACTCCCAGAAAATTTTCAAGACCGAGAACGACGATCCAAGACCAAAATATTATGTCCTGGAAATGTTCCCCTACCCCTCTGGCCGCATCCATATGGGCCATGTGCGCAATTATGCCATGGGGGATGTGGTCGCCCGCTTCAAGCGCGCAAAAGGCTTCAATGTTCTCCATCCAATGGGCTGGGATGCCTTTGGCATGCCCGCTGAAAATGCGGCCATGCAAAATAAGGTCCATCCCAAAGACTGGACCTATGAAAATATTGCCACCATGCGCAGCCAATTGCAGCTGATGGGCTTATCGCTCGATTGGGATCGGGAATTTGCCACATGTGATGTTGATTATTATCACCGCCAGCAAAAGCTCTTCCTCGATTTTGTCGAAAAAGGCCTCGCCTATCGCAAAAATGCCAAAGTCAACTGGGATCCGGTGGATCAGACCGTGCTCGCCAATGAGCAGGTCATTGACGGCAAAGGCTGGCGCTCTGGTGCCGAGGTCGAGCAACGCGAATTGACCCAGTGGTTCTTTAAAATCACCGATTTTGCCGAAGATCTTTTGTCAGAGATTGATCATCTTGATCGCTGGCCAGACAAGGTGCGCACCATGCAGCGCAACTGGATTGGCAAATCAGAAGGCCTGCAAGCCCGCTTTGAGCTGACAGAAGCAGCTATCAATGGCGACACGGACATCGAGATTTTCACCACCCGGCCCGATACCCTCTTTGGTGCCTCTTTCATGGGCCTGTCTGCCGACCATCCGCTCACCAAAGCCTTGGCAAAAGACAATGCAGAGCTGCAAGTCTTCATCGAAGAATGCCACAAAAGCGGCACATCCGCAGCCGAGCTGGAAACAGCAGAAAAAATCGGCTTCGATACGGGCCTGACAGTCAAACATCCGCTGGATGAAACCATCACCTTGCCTGTCTATGTCGCCAATTTCATTTTGATGGATTATGGCACCGGCGCTATTTTTGCCTGCCCGGCCCATGATCAACGCGATTTGGACTTTGCCCGCAAATATGGCCTCACTGTCACACCTGTGGTCCTGCCAAAAGAGGCTGACGCGCAAAGCTTCACCATTGAAAAAGAAGCTTATACCGGCGAAGGCACCATCTTTAATTCGCAATTCCTCAATGGCATGAGCATTGAAGAGGCCAAAAATGCCGTTGCTCAAAAGCTGGAATCCGTGACAATCAATGGCAAGCCTCAAGCCAGCCGCAAAACCCAATATCGTCTGCGCGACTGGGGCATTTCCCGCCAGCGTTACTGGGGCTGCCCCATCCCGATGGTGCATTGTGATGAATGCGGTGTTGTTCCGGAAAAATCCGAAAATCTGCCAATCCAGCTTCCAGACGATATCAATTTCGACAAACCGGGCAATCCTTTGGATCGTCACCCTACATGGCGTCAATGCGCTTGCCCCAAATGCGGCAAGGATGCTTTGCGCGAAACCGACACCATGGACACATTTGTCGATAGTTCCTGGTATTATGCGCGTTTCACCGCCCCATGGGAAGACAGCCCAACCGACAAAAAAGCCGCTGACGAATGGCTGCCGGTTGACCAATATATTGGCGGTATTGAGCATGCTATTTTGCATTTGCTTTATTCGCGCTTCTTCTCCCGCGCCATGCGTGAGACGGGCCATTTGAGCGTTAAAGAGCCGTTCAAAGGCCTCTTCACCCAAGGTATGGTCGTCCATGAAACCTATAAAGGCGAAGATGGCCGCTGGGTATCGCCCGCTGAAATCACCATTAAAGAAAGCGACAATCAACGCAGCGCCATCCACAATGAAACTGGCGAGAGCATTGCCATCGGCTCCATTGAGAAAATGTCAAAGTCCAAAAAGAACACAGTGGACCCAACAGACATTATCGAAAGCTTTGGCGCAGATACTGCCCGCTGGTTCATGCTTTCAGATAGCCCGCCCGAGCGGGATGTGATCTGGACAGAAGCCGGCGCAGAAGGCGCCCATCGCTTTGTCCAGCGCGTCTGGCGCCTCACACAGGACGCACAGGACTTTTTACAAGGCTCAACACCAGACAAGCCAGAACAGCTCTCAAAGGACGCTCTTGAGCTGCGCAAAGCCGTCCATAAAGCCTTGGCCGCTGTAGAAAGCAACATTGAGCAACTGGGCTTTAACCGTGCCGTGGCTCAAATCTATCAATTGGTCAACAGCGTTGCCTCTGCCGCAAAACCGCAAAAGCTGGAAAGCGATCCATCCCTTGCATGGGCCGTTGATGAAGCCATGGAAATACTCATCCAGATGCTGGCCCCAATGATGCCCCACCTTGCCGAGGAATGCTGGAGCCATTTGAGCAAAGATGGTCTTGTCTCAACCAAAAACTGGCCACAAGTGGACAGCAAAATGCTGGTAGAAGATGAAATCACACTACCAATCCAGATCAATGGCAAAAAGCGCGGCGAATTGACAATTGCAGCAGATGCAGACAAAGCTGATATTGAAAAAGCTGTGTTAGAATCTGAACCTGTTATCAAGGCATTGGATGGCAAAGCCCCGCGCAAAGTCATCGTCGTGCCCAAAAGGATCGTCAATGTTGTTGTCTAAAAAACGCTCTATCATCAAACGTCTTTCTCAGACCGCTTTGCTCGGTCTGGGATTGGCTTTGTCTGCTTGTCAGGTTCAACCGCTCTATTCAACAAATACCCAAACCGGGCAATCCCTTGCCAATGAACTGGCATCCGTTCAGATTTCACCAGCAAAAGACCGGGTTGAACAGGAAATCAGAAACCATCTGATTTTTGCCTTTACCGGAGGTGGAGAAGCAGCACAGCCGCTTTATGGCCTAGAAATGACAACCAACAACACAGCCGCTGATTTTGATATTGAAGCAGGCTCCGGCCTTTCAACAGCTGCACGTGTTTCCCTGACAGCCACATATCGTCTGATCCAACTCTCAGATAAAAGTGAGCTGACCAAAGGCTCCAGCTTTTTCACAGCCTCCTATCGCAAAAGCACCCAGCGCTTTGCCAATGACAGAGCCTTGCGCGACGCTGAAAACAGAGCCGCAGAACAGGTAGCAAACGACATTCAACTCAGACTATCATCCTATTTTGCCTCCAACAAATAAGAGAGATCTTCAACAAACAAGTCCCTCTCTCTTGCAAGCATACCAAGCGCTGGATAGAACATATCCAGCGCTTTTTTATGCCTCTGTGAAACCACCAACTTTATCAAAAAGACCATCATCTTTTCGATAAAGCAGCTCTAGAGTATATTTTTCGAAAAGTGTGCGCGGTTTTCGGATAAAAATATGCTTAAACAAATACTCTAGCGATGAAAGACCCAGATTATGGCCGATATCAAAGCCAATATGGTCGATAAATATCTAAACCGGCCAGATCCCAATCATCGCACCATTCTGATTTATGGACAGGATGTTGGGCTGGTGGCAGAACGCGCGGAAAAGATTGCCAAACTATATCTGAAAGACAATTCAGACCCTTTTGCCTTTCTAAGACTGGATGCAACAGAAATTGCCTCTGACCCTCTTAAACTGGCAGATGAAGCCAACACCATTTCCATGTTTGGCGGATGCCGGGTTATCCTTGTCCATATCAGCGGCAACAAATCCATAATTCCGGCATTGGAGCCGCTTCTCTCCAGCCCGCCCAATGATGCCTATGTCATTTTAAAAGCAGGCGATTTAAAAAAATCTGCCCCATTGCGCAAAGCCATCGAAAAAGCCGCAAGCGGCGTTGCCCTGCCCTGTTATATTGATGCAAGAGAAGCGCTTAACACCATCATTGATGAAGAATTGAGCCAGGCAGGACTGTCCATTTCAAAAGATGCCCGCATGATGTTGCTGGATAATCTGGGTGCAGATCGCATGGCATCGCGCGCCGAAGTGCAAAAACTCTGCCTTTATGCCATGGGCCAACAGACAATCAGCGAAGAGGATATCGAAAATATCGTCGGCGATGCCTCCAACCATCAAATTGATATGATTGTAGATTCCGCCGCTCTTGGCGATATAGATCAGCTTGATCACCAATTAGAGCAAATATTGGGAAGCGGTCAATCCTCTTCTATGATAGCAACCGCCAGTTTGCGCCATTTTCAAATGCTGGAGAGAAGCCTCAATATGATGGATAGCGGCACCCCGCCCCAATCAGCCCTACAAAAAGCCGGACCGATGATCCATTTCAAACGCAAAGCCAGAGTACAAAATCAATTACGGATCTGGTCATCAAAAAAAGCATCCCGTGCCTGCGAATTGCTGGCCACAGCCCTCTCAAACAGCCGAAAAAACTATCACTTGGCGGACACAATCATCAGCGAAACACTCTTGATGATTGCAGCAACAGCCCGAAAATCCCACCGCTGAGAAGACTGATAAATTCCGCAAAATCGTTTCACGTGAATCAATCAAATCCATTTACCAAAAAATAACCATAAATTTTAATCTAATCGCAAAACAAAAAAGCCGAGATCTTAAAAGATCCCGGCTTTTTCAACGATAGCTTATTGCAAAAATCAGGCTGTGCGCTCCAAAAGCGCAATGATGGCATCAAGCTGTTCCAGAGATTTATACTGAATTTTCAGTTCCCCACCCTTTTTCTTTGGTGTCACGCGCACATTCCAGCCAAGATGATCCGTCAAACGTTTTTCCAAAGCAACGGTGTCTGCATCTTTTTCTTTTTTCTCACGAGGAGCAGAGGCTTCTGCAATTTTTTCCTGCCCTGCTTTTTCAGCATCGCGAACGGTCATCCCATCTTCAACAACCCGGCGTGCAAGCTCTTCAGGATTCTCTGCTGTGATCAAAGCCCTTGCATGACCGGCTGTGAGCTGACCAGATTTCAGATAATCTTTGACACTGTCCGGCAATTTCAGCAAACGCAGCGTATTGGCAACATGAGAACGGCTTTTGCCAATCACCTCAGCAAGCTCTGCCTGCGTATAATCAAATTGCTGAATCAATTGATCATAACCAAGCGCTTCTTCCAGGGCATTAAGATCAGCCCGTTGCACATTCTCAATGATAGCAAGCTCAAGCGCTTCCTTATCATCCACATCATGAATAAGAACCGGCACTTCATGCAAACCAGCCCCTTGCGCTGCCCGCCAGCGACGCTCCCCAGCAATGATTTCAAAAGCATCAGTCTCGCCCTTCACCTCACGAACAAGGATAGGCTGCATAATGCCTTTTTCTTTGACAGAGCGCGTCAGATCTTCCAGATCTGTTTCAACAAAATCCAGCCTGGGATTTCTTGGATTGGGCCGCAAAAATTCAATAGGAATACGACGTTGCGAGCGCGCACGCTCGACCGCTTCCACTTCATTATCCATATCACCGATCAAGGCCGCCAATCCACGCCCTAATCTTTTGCCTTCAGCCGCTTTTTTCGCCATTTTCTTTCCGCATCCGAATCAATTGAGGTCTGCCTCACCCTCATTTTTAATCTCATGACCCAAGTCTGTAGCAGATCGCCTTAAGCTGCAACATGCCTGAGTTTCTTTTCCCGCTGAATAATTTCGGACGCCAGCTTCAAATAAGCCTGACTGCCACTGCACTTCAAATCATAAAGCAAAGCAGGTTTGCCATAAGAAGGCGCCTCAGAGACCCGAACATTGCGCGGAATAATGGTCTCATATACCTTATCGCCCATATGCTCTCGCACATCTTCAACCACTTGATTGGACAGATTGTTGCGCTTGTCATACATGGTCATCACAATACCATGAATGGACAAATCCGGGTTCAAGGCCCCTTTAACCTGATTCACCGTTTGAATCAGCTGTGTCAAACCTTCCAGCGCAAAAAACTCACATTGCAAAGGCACAAGAATGGAATGCGCCGCCGCCATGGCATTGATTGTCAAAAGGTTCAAAGATGGCGGACAATCAATCAACACATAAGTAAAACGCTTCTCTTCCGGGATTTCCTCTCCCAGATCAGCATGAGCTTTCAACGCCTCACGAAGCCGAAAAGCACGATCCTTGGAGCCAGAAATTTCCTGCTCAAGACCAAGCAAATCCATTGTAGAAGCCGCCACGCTTAAACGAGGCACCGCTGTAGGAATAGCCGCTTCCATCAAGGTTGCCTCATTCAACAGCAATTCAGCCGTTGACACACTGCGCGCCTGACGATCAATGCCTAAGCCTGTGCTTGCGTTACCTTGCGGATCAACATCAATAATAAGAACCGTCTCGCCAATTGCCGCCAAAGCTGTTCCCAGATTGATAGCCGTTGTTGTCTTACCAACACCGCCCTTCTGGTTCGCCAAAGTCAGAACGCGAGGTGATTTCGCCAATGCCGTCATCTAATCGCCTCTTAGATAGATTTAGAAGATAAACCGCGCAACATCACAATGCGCGCCTCTGGGTCTGTCTTGCTAGCCTGTTGTACCAGATCTATCTCCCAGCTGGCAGAGGCCTCGGACAATTCCCGATCAAACTCTCGACCTTTGTGGAAAACACCCACACAGTCAGGACCAATGAAAGGGGCAACAAATCCGCATAAATTATCAAAAGAGGTCAAAGCCCGCGCGCTGAAAGCATCGATAGGATCCGTCCAATTCTCCAAAACCCGCTCGATCCGGTCATTATGAACCGTGACATTCAACCCAAGCTCTCGCGCAACTGTGCGCAAAAACATAACCTTTCGACCGTTGGATTCAATCATATGCACATGATAATCCCGTGACAGATCCTTCAACAAAATTGCCGTCACAAGACCGGGAAAGCCAGCACCAGACCCCATATCAACCCAATAGCAAGCTTGGGGATAAGCTGCGTATATCTGTGCACTATCTGCAATATGACGAACCCAAATCGCATTAAGTGTCTTCGGAGCAATAAGATTTTGCGCTGGCTGCCATTTCTTTACCAGCCCTTCATATATCCCCAGCCTGTGGATAGTTTCACGTGAAACGCCCTGCCCATCTGGCATAATAGATTGAATAAGATCCAATCCTTCCGCTTTCGAATCCATTTATCTTCCCATCCCTTTTCAGGACATTTTCTTACTATGCGCCAAAACCAAAGTCAGCGCTGCTGGCGTCATACCTTCAATCCGTGACGCCTGCCCCAATGTTTGCGGACGAATGTGAGACAGCTTTTGCTTTAACTCATTCGACAAACCATTGATCCCATCAAAATTAAGATTGGCAGGAATGGGCAAAGCCTCATCCTTTTTGAACGTCTCAATATCTTGCTTCTGCCGTTTCATATAAACCTGATACAGCGCCTCAATTTCCAACTGCTTACGAATAGGCGCAGAATAGTCATGAAAGTCCGGCCAAATCTCACTCAAACGATCCAGCGACAAATCAGGATAAGCCAGCAATTCATAAGCAGAACGCCTTTGGCCATCCTGATTTATTTTCAAACCGAATCGATTAGCCTCATTCGGAGTCAAAGTCTTCTCCTGCGCCAAATTGGTAATCGCAGTCAGCTCTTTCATTTTGGATCTGAATCGATTTTGCCGTTCGGACGAAATTAAACCCCACGCATCCGCCATTCCCGTCAACCGTTGATCGGCATTATCAGCCCGCAAGGACAATCGATATTCGGCACGCGATGTAAACATGCGATAAGGCTCTGCCACACCACGAGTAATCAGATCATCCACCATCACACCAATATAAGCGTCCGAGCGCTGAAAAATCACACCATCCTGACCAGACGCTTGGCGCGCTGCGTTCAAACCAGCAAGCAATCCTTGCGCCCCGGCCTCTTCATAGCCCGTGGTGCCATTGATCTGACCTGCCAAATAGAGACCAGACACTTTCTTTGTCTCCAAAGTCCCTTTCAATTCAGTCGGATCAATATAGTCATATTCAATAGCATAGCCATATTGAAACACTTCAACCTTTTCCAAACCCGGAATAGAGCGCAAATAATCCAGCTGAACATGCTCAGGCAACGAAGTTGAAATGCCATTGGGATAAATATGCGGAACATCCAACCCTTCCGGCTCCAGAAAAATCTGATGCCCATCGCGGTCCCCAAAGCGCGCAATCTTATCTTCAATAGACGGACAATAACGTGGACCCTTAGAATCGATACGACCGGAATACATAGCAGACAAATGCATATTATCACGGATAATCTGATGCGTCCTATCAACGGTTCGCGTGATATAACAATCAATCTGCGGCGTCGTAATCTGATCGGTTAAATAAGAAAAAGGCACCGGATCATCATCAGCAGGTTGTTTTGAAAGCGAATCCAAATCAATTGTCCGACCATCCAATCGAGCTGGCGTCCCTGTTTTCAAACGGGCCAACCGAAAGTCTTCTGCCATCAAGCGCTTTGACAATTGCTCCGCAGCAGGATCACCAACACGTCCAGCAGAATAACTTTTCTCCCCAATATGAATCAGACCCCGCAAAAAGGTCCCCGTTGTCAAAACAACAGATCCACAATCAAGACGTCGACCATCATTCAAAATAGCAGCCTGAACCTGCCCATCCTCAATATCAAGATCTATGACCTCTGCCTCAATCACGTCCAAACCATCTTGATCAAGAAGCAAAGACTGAATAGCGGCTTTATATAATTTCCGATCCGCTTGCGCGCGCGGCCCCTGCACAGCAGGTCCTTTACGGCGATTCAAAAGCCGAAACTGAATCCCGGCCTCATCACCAGCCAATCCCATAAGACCGCCAAGTGCATCAATCTCACGAACCAGATGCCCCTTCCCCAATCCGCCAATTGCTGGATTACAGGACATCACCCCAATCGTATCAATCTTATGTGTAACAAGCGCAACCTTAGCACCCACCCGCGCAGCAGCACTAGCCGATTCAGTGCCAGCATGACCACCACCAACAACAATCACATCATAGTGAGACATCCATCACTCCAGATATCAACATCATCAAGGATTCACGTGAAACAAGATATCTACCCTATTTTCACTCAAAACCCAAGGATTCACGTGAAACAAAACGCATCCGAATCTAAAAACAAAAACGAAAGATCCAGACAGAGATTCACGTGAAACACAATCAAAACACCAACCGTTTCAATTCCTGTTTCACGTGAAACTGTCCACTATTTACCCACACAAAATTGTGAAAAAATAACACCGAGCATTTCTTCTACATCAATTTGTCCAGTGAGTTTCCCAAGCTCTTCCCCAGCCATACGCAAAAATTCAGATCGAATTTCTATTGGGGAGTCAGTATAGATAAGCGCTTTCTCCACATAATCCACACAACAAGACAAAGCTTCAAATTGTCGCTTTTGCGTAACAAGAGCATTTTCCGCCCCTGTAAAGGATTTCTCAATATGTTTCACAAACGAATCATAAAAATCCTGCATTCCGATCTCTTGCTTAACCGACACTTTAAAAACACCAGAAAGCTTATCGATATTTGTGAAATCAGAAATATTTTCGGAACCGACTCGATCAATCTTATTGAACAGAACCATCCGCTCTGCATCACTCTCCAGAGCAACACGCTCAGCATTAGAACTGACATCGACAATCTCAATCAACAAATCAGCCGCTTGCGAGCGATCCAAAGCCCGGCGTATTCCCTCTTTCTCAACCAAATTGTCAGCATCGCGCAAACCAGCCGTATCAACCAGCATCACCGGATAGCCTTCAATATCAAGATGAAGTTCCAAAAGATCCCGCGTCGTCCCGGCCTCTTCTGTCACGATGGCAACATCACGTTTGGCAAACCAGTTCAACAAAGACGATTTACCTGCATTGGGATGCCCGACCAAAACAACCTGAAAGCCATCTCTGATCCGCTCACCTGATTTTGCATTGGAAAGAGACTGCTGCATTTGCGCTTTTAACGCAGAAATCTTGGGCCAAATCACATCCGAAACAGACCCCGGAATATCTTCCTCATCCGAAAAATCCAGCTCTGCCTCAATCATACTGCGCCCATAAAGCAAAATATCGCGCCATTCATCCAACTGTTTTCGATGATGACCACTGGCCTGACGCAACGCTTGCCGTCTTTGTTGTTCCGTTTCGGCATGAATAAGATCAGCAAGTCCTTCGACTTCCATCAAATCCATTTTGCCATTTTCAAATGCCCGCCGGGAAAATTCCCCAGCTTCTGCCAAACGGCATTCGTCAAAGGAAGACAAAAGATCAATCACAGCCGAAACGACAGCCCGTCCCCCATGACAATGCAGCTCCACGCAATGCTCGCCAGTAAAAGAATGAGGCGCAGGAAATGTCAGAACCAGAACCTGATCAATCACCTCGCCACTTCTATAATCCATTAAAGACCGCAAGCCGGCTGTTCGTGATTTCGGAAGCGACTCGAATAGCTGATCTGCTATCTCCAAAGCCTTAGACCCGGACAATCGAAACACAGCAACACCGGCAGGAACCGCACCACTTGATAAAGCAAAAATCGTAGACATCTCATCCGCCAATCTGCCAGCCTCATCCAGACTTCATAAAAGAGAAGATCATTACGAAGGCGACTCGAATCGAGATTCCCATGACATCATGCAAAAATATGCTATCAAAAGAGAACCGAGATCTAAGAGAAATAAGGATTGTTTTAGAAGCGACTCGATTATTCAAAATCGATTTTCAAAAGAAAAGCCGCCAGACCTTTCAGATCTGGCGGCTTTGATAGCATGTTCAAAAATCAGCGCAAGAAAAAAGTAGCTCCTTTTTCCAGCCAGATTGTCAATCAGGTATTCATCGTATCGAAGAAATCCGAATTATTCTTGGTTGAACGCAATTTATCGAGCAGGAACTCAATCGCATCTACATTGCTCATAGCACCCAAAATCCGACGCAGAACAAAGACCTTTTGCAGATCTTTGCGATCCACCATCAGCTCTTCCTTACGTGTCCCGGATTTCAAAATATCCATAGCAGGGAAAATACGCTTATCGGAAACCTTACGATCCAGAACAATCTCGGCATTACCTGTGCCTTTAAATTCTTCAAAGATCACTTCATCCATGCGAGAGCCAGTATCAATCAAGGCGGTAGCGATGATCGTCAAAGACCCACCTTCCTCAATATTACGCGCCGCACCAAAGAAACGTTTTGGACGCTGCAAGGCATTGGCATCCACACCACCGGTCAAAACTTTACCAGAAGATGGGATCACCGTGTTATAGGCGCGACCCAAACGGGTAATTGAATCCAGCAAGATTACAACATCGCGGCCATGCTCAACCAGACGCTTGGCTTTCTCAATCACCATTTCAGCAACCTGAACATGGCGAGAGGCCGGCTCGTCAAAAGTGGAAGAGACCACTTCTCCATTCACGGTCCGTTTCATGTCGGTCACCTCTTCCGGGCGCTCGTCAATCAACAAAACAATCAAACAGCTATCTGGATGATTGGCCGTAATGGATTTGGCGATATTCTGCAACAGAACCGTTTTACCGGTCCGCGGCGGTGCCACAATCAAGGCACGCTGACCCTTGCCAAGCGGGGCGACAAGATCAATCACCCGACTGGACATATCCTTGGAGGTTGGATCAACAGATTCCAACTGAAAACGCTCATCAGGATGCAGCGGCGTCAGATTGTCAAAATGAACCTTATGACGCGCTTTGTCAGGATCTTCAAAATTGACACTATTGACTTTCAGCAAAGCAAAATAGCGTTCCCCGTCTTTGGGGCTGCGAATATGCCCCTCAACGGTATCACCGGTGCGCAGGGAAAAGCGCCGAATTTGCGACGGGGAAATATAGATATCATCTGGTCCAGGCAGATAATTTGCATCAGGAGAGCGCAAAAAGCCAAAGCCATCTTGCAGCACTTCCACAACACCTTCTCCGATAATATCGGTATCTTTCTCTGCCAATTGTTTCAGAATAGCGAATAGCAGCTCCTGCTTGCGCAGTGTGCTGGCATTTTCAACCTCGAGCTCCTCAGCGAAATTGAGAAGTTCGGTGGGTGATTTTTGTTTGAGTTCTTGTAGTTTCATTTCGCGCATAGCGAAAGTCTCGTTAAGCCAAAGCAACCATGGGAAAATGTGAGGTAGGATAGAACAAAGCGCTATTGTTTGTTTTTGCGCTCTGCAAACTCTTCAAACCCGGCAAGACCAAATGGTCAGATGATTCGCCAATCAAAGAGTTGGCGGACCATAGCCCTTGTCAAAGCTCTTGCCAAGCCAAAAATGAAAGAAGGCGACTTCTGTCTAAGAAATCGCCCTCAAAATGCAAAAATTGCCTAAATCTTGATCAAAAATCAAAAAGGCTTGACCACCGCCAAAATCACAATGCCGAGCATCAAAAGCGTCGGCACTTCATTCAGCACCCGATAGAATTTATGACTTTTTTCATTTTTATCCGCTGCAAAAACCTTCACACATTTGGCCAGATACATGTGATAGACACTCATACCAATCACCAGCAAAAATTTGATATGCAGCCAAATCGCATCTGGTTCCCAAATTCCAAAATGAAACGCCAAAGCCAGTCCCAAAATCCAGGCAACAATCATGGACGGGTTCATAATCGCTTTTAAAAGGCGCCGTTCCATAATTTTAAAAGTCTCAGATTGATCACTGCCAGCTTCTGTCTCTGCATGATAGACAAACAAACGCGGCAAATAAAAAATCCCGGCCATCCAGGTAATGATGGCAATGATATGCAGGGCTTTCACCCAAAGATAACTATCCATTCTGGTCCTCTGATAGAAGCATTTCACGTGAATCCATCGCACAAGGCAAAAGAAAACCCGCACAATCAATCATGCGGGCTTTCAAACATCAATCAAGCTTTATAGGAGCGCACCCTCTCAATCAATTGATGGACAAAATCAATATTGCCCTGAGGGGTGATGCCATGGCCAAGATTGAAAATAAATGGCCCATCAGACCAGCTTGCCATAATCCGGTCAATCGCCTCATCAAGATCGCGGCCACCAGTGATCAGCAAGGTTGGATCCAGATTGCCCTGCAAAGCGGTTTTGCCCTGAAGTTCATCCCGTGCCCAATCCAAAGGCACTGTCCAGTCAAGTCCAACAGCATTAACACCTGTTGCTTCAACAAATCCGACAAGTCTCTGCCCGGCTCCTTTTGGAAAGCCGATAATCTTTGCATCAGGGATTTGCGCACGAACACCCTCAACAATACGGCGAATGGGATCTTGAGAGGCTGACAGGAAAAGAGCATCATCGAGAACACCAGCCCAGCTATCAAAAATCTGAACCGCATCAGCCCCGCATTTTAGCTGTTTGATCAGATATAAAATGGAAGCTTCAA
Organism: Cohaesibacter sp.; assembly: GCA_025800105.1. Classification (GTDB taxonomy): domain Bacteria; phylum Pseudomonadota; class Alphaproteobacteria; order Rhizobiales; family Cohaesibacteraceae; genus Cohaesibacter. The sequence continues at coordinate 20,819 of JAOXSG010000059.1, forward strand.
CCAAAATATCAATCAATTTCTTGAAAGCCTCTGGTTCCTGACGCGCAAACAACCGCGCTGGCGCCTGATCTGGTGTCCCATGTCCGGCAATCATATAGGTCGCCACGGTCCATGGAGCGCCACAGAAGCCCAAAAAGGTCGTCTCATCAGGTAAGGCCCCACGAATGCTCTCAACGGCCTCAAAAACAGGCGTAAGCCCTGTTAGCACTTTTTCTGGATCCAGTTTGGCGATTTCAGAAGGAGTGATTGGATCGAGCTGTGGTCCTTCGCCTTGTACAAAACGAACAGATCGCCCCAATGCATCTGGAACAACCAAAATATCAGAAAACAGAATAGCCCCATCAAAACCAAATCGGCGGATAGGCTGTAATGTAACCTCGGTTGCAAAATCTGGATTGTAACAAAGATCAAGAAACCCGCCAGCCTCTGCTCTGGTTGCCCGATATTCTGGCAAATAGCGTCCTGCCTGACGCATTAGCCAGATGGGAGGAATTTTTTCAGTCTGGCCATTGAGAACATTTAATAGGCGTCTATTGCTCACGTCACTCTCTCTTTCATGAAAATCCGTCTCTCACTCTTTTCCATAAAAGAAAAGTAAGAGAGTTTAAGGATTTTTTTATTCTTATTAGCCGTGGATTGCGGGATATGTTTTTCTCCCACATTTGCCCCACAGGCTTTCTAAGAAGGGGTCCTTGCCTTTGAAACATACATGCTTCCTGCTTACTGGAATTACGGGGACAAGTCTATTTCAATAATGATTCCAGTTGCCTTGCGCGTGGTCAAATTTGGAACAGTTAAATGAGCATTTGTAGACTGATTTCGAACAAAATGTGCATTAACATTTCATTAAGAATAGTAAACACACTGTTAATAAATCCAATCCCCAGCAATTGCAGATGTTGATGAAATCCATGATAGCGGGCATGATTTTCGCCAAGTCATCAAAAGGCCGATTTTATCCCGCTTTTTACACATGGGTTGGGGAAGAATCACTTTTTCAGATCCTTGAAAAGTCAAGATAAAAGTTAAAAAGGGGCAATATGCGCGGCCATTTTTTTCATCTTCATCTGGTCTCTGACGCAACAGGAGAAACCCTGATTGCTGTTGCCCGGGCTGCCGCATCACAATATAGCAACAGCCAGCCCATAGAACATGTCCATCCCTTGATCAGAAATGAAAGACAGCTGGAAAAAATCCTCAATCGTCTGGAAGATGAACCCGGCATCGTCCTTTATACATTGGTAAATTCAGATCTGGCTGAGAGATTGGAAAGGCATTGCCAACAATTGCATATTCCTGTGTGCAATGTGCTTAATCCGGTTTTCAATATTTTCCAATCCTATCTTGGAGCCTCCGAACAGGGCTTGGCAGGGGCACAACACAGTCTTGATTCTGGTTATTTCAAACGCATAGATGCGATGAATTTCACCATGAGCCATGATGATGGCCAGTCCCCGCAATCTGTGGGCGAAGCCGATATTGTGATTGTTGGCATTTCCAGAACATCAAAAACACCAACATCTATTTATTTGGCCAATCGGGGGCTGCGTGTGGCCAATATTCCTCTGGTGCCGGACATTCCCCTGCCCGCTCCTTTGCAAACATATACAAAGCCCATGGTGATTGGCCTGATTGCCAGCCCGTCTCGGATCATGCAAATTCGGCAAAACCGAATTTTGGGATTTGGCAATGAAGGACGCGAAAGTGACTATCTCAACCGCAATATGATTGGAGAGGAAATTGCCTATACCCGCTCCATGTGCCAGCGCAATCAATGGCCCATTTTGGATGTGACACGAAAATCCATTGAAGAAACAGCGGCAGAAATCTACAAATATTATCAACGTCACCGAAAAAAGATGGCTGCAAAGTCAGCCAGTGATCTGCAATAGCTGGATGAACAAGAACCACCAATCATGATACAGACCCCTCTTATCCTTGCCTCAAAAAGTCAGGCGCGCAGCCAGCTTTTACAAAATGCTGGCCTGAATTTTACATGCCAGGCGGCCACTATCGATGAAAGAGCCGCCGAGCGCCCCTTGATCGAAGCTGGGGCACCACCAGAAGATATTGCTGCTATTTTGGCACAGGCAAAGGCATTGGATGTCTCGCAAAAATATCCCGATAGCCTGATCATTGGCGCAGATCAAACCCTTGGCTGCGGTGATCAACGCTTCAACAAGCCCAAAGATGACGAACAGGCACGATCTCACTTGCTGGCATTGGCAGGCAAAAGCCACAATTTGCATTCTGCCATTTGTTGCGCAAAGGGGGGCGAAATCATCTGGCAAAGTGTTTCTACCGCGACTTTGACCATGCGCGATTTAACCGCGCAGGAAATCGGCCAATATATGGCCCAAGTGGGTGATAATGTGCGCTCATCCGTTGGCTGTTATCAATTGGAAGGCATAGGCATTCAATTGTTTGAAAAAATCGAAGGCGATTATTTCACCATTCTGGGCCTGCCTTTATTACCACTTCTGGCTTATTTGCGTAGCGACCATGGCTTGAGCTTTCAGCCGCAGACAGTGGGATCATTTTGATGTCGGAACATATGCAAGATCAAGCCATGAAAAAAGCCTTTGTGATTGGCTTTCCCATTTCTCATTCAAAATCCCCCATCATTCACAATCATTGGCTCCGCGAGCATCAACTCACTGGTATTTATGAGAAAATAGCGGTTGATCCCAAGGATCTGAAAGACTTTATCAGACAGTTTAAACAGCAAAATTATCAGGGCGGCAATGTCACCATTCCCCATAAAGAGGCGGTTCTGGATCATGTTGACGTGATCCATCCAACAGCGAAACGATTGCAAGCCGCCAATACTCTTTGGTTACAAAATGGCCAAATTCATGCGGACAATACAGATGGATATGGTTTTTTAGCCAATATTGATCAAAATAAACCATATTGGCATCAAAACGACCCGGTAAAACAGGCTTTGATCTTGGGGGCCGGTGGAGCAAGCCGGCCTATCATTGATGGACTTTTAGAGCGCGGCTTTGACATAACAGTGACCAATCGCACAAGAGAGCGAAGCGAGGCAATCGTAGAGCTTTTTATAAAATTGGGATACCAAGATCACATCAAGACAATTGATTGGCAGGATCGAAACAAGGCAATGACAGGGCAATCCCTGCTGGTTAATACAACCGCTCTTGGTATGTCAGGCCAGCCAAAATTGGATATTGATTTGTCCGATTTGCCAAAAACGGCTCTGGTCACAGATATTGTCTATACGCCCTTGAAAACAGATCTTTTGCTGCAAGCACAAGAAAGAGGCAATCCAAATATTGATGGCCTTGGCATGTTGCTGCATCAGGCAGTCCCCGGATTTGAAAAATGGTTTGGTCCGCGCCCCAAAGTGAGCGAATATCTGCGAAATCTTGTTTTAAATGCCTAAAAATCCATATTGTTAAGGGCAAAGGAAAAGACAATGATAAAAATTGGCCTGACCGGTTCAATCGGCATGGGAAAATCCACCACCGGCCAGATATTTGTTGAGCTTGGCTGCCCTTTGCATGATGCCGATGCCACGGTCCATCGCCTCTATCAGGGAAAAGCCGTTCCTTTGATCGAACAAGCCTTTCCCGGTACAACCAATGACAAGGGGGTTGATCGTCAGGCTCTGGCCAAACAGGTTCTGGGCAAGGATGAAGCCATGAAAACACTCGAAGGCCTCATCCATCCACTGGTGCATGAAGAAGAACGCCTGTTTTTTGAAAAAGCCACCCAAGAGGGCGCAGAATGCGTTATTCTCGATATTCCGCTTTTGTTTGAAACAAAAGCCACGGCACGGTGTGATGTGATCATAGTCGTATCAGCGCCAGAAGAAGTTCAGCGAGAACGGGTGCTGGCACGACCCAATATGACGATCGAGAAGTTCGAAGCCATCAAGGCGCGGCAAATGCCCGATGCTGAAAAACGCAAAAGAGCGGATTACGTTATCGAAACGGATAAGGGTCTGGAAGTTGCAAAAGAGCAAGCCAGACAAGTTTTGACTGATATAAAACAACGTAACTTTATGAAAAGAAAATAGAAATAATTCTCATTTCAGAATCGAATCGAGAATCAAAAGACAAAAATCAGGGCGGCATAAATGGCATTGCGAGAAATTGCATTCGATACCGAAACCACGGGTCTTGATCCCTTTAGCGGAGATCGCGTGGTCGAAATTGGCTGTGTGGAATTGATCAATCATTTGCCGTCTGGCAACAATTTTCATGTCTATATCAATCCCGAACGCGATATGCCGCAAGAAGCCTTCAAGGTGCATGGTCTGTCAGAGGAATTTCTCTCAGACAAACCAAAATTTGCTGAAATCGCACAAGATTTCCATGATTTTATCGCTGGCACCCCCCTCATCGCCCATAATGCAGGCTTTGATGTGAAATTCCTCAATTGGGAGCTGAAAGAGGCGGGCTTTCCCTTGATTGATCAGGATTTGGTGATTGATAGCCTGGTTCTGGCAAGAAAGAAATTTCCAACAGGCCCCAACAGTCTGGATGCGCTGTGCAATCGTTTCGGCATTGATAATGCCAAGCGAACGCTCCATGGCGCGTTGCTCGATAGCGAAATTCTCGCCGATGTTTATCTGGAATTGATCGGTGGCCGACAAACATCGCTCATTCTTTCTGACAAGGATGCAGCAGACATATCCATGTCAGAAGATGGCACAATCAGCCTAAAAAGAGCGCCAGCCAAACAACGACCCAAAGCTCTTGGCTCTCGATTGACCAGTGAGGATATAAGTCGCCATCAGGCATTTATTTCGGAAGGAAAATCAGAAAGCCTGTGGCTGAAATATATGGTAAAGTCAGACCCTTTGACAGATAATGAAGGCGAAACGAGCCAGTAAAAATATAGCTTGTTTCATATTGATGACAGTTGAAACAAAAAAGGCCAGTTGAAACAATCAACTGGCCTTTTTAATAATTTGATACCAAAACAAAAAATGTTTCGGGTCGGAATCAAACTCTTATTGCTGGGTTTGATTTTCCTGCTCTTGCGCTGCCAGTTCCATCATGCGCTGACGATAAAGAGCGGCAAAATCGATTGGATCAACATTCAAAGGAGGGAAACCACCGCGCATGGTCGCATCAGAAATAACCTGACGAGCAAACGGGAACAACATGCGTGGGCATTCGATCATCACAAAAGGATGCAGCTGATCTTGTGGCACATTCTCAATGGCGAAAATACCGGCAAACAACAGCTCAACATTAAACAGAGTGGTTTCGCCATCTTTGGCAGAAGCGTTTAGGGTCAATTCAGCTTCAAATTCTGTCTCGGACAGAGGCGCAGCATTGACATTGATTTGAATGTTAATCTCAGGGGCATTCTCGCGTGGACGCAAAGAGTCCGGCGCATTGGGATTCTCAAAGGAAAGATCCTTGATATATTGCGCCAGGATGCGCAGATTTGGCATTTGAATGTCCTGACCTTGGCTTGCGCCATTCTCTTGTGCGTCGCTCATGGAACCATATCCTGATTGAGTGTAAAATCTTCATTGACGGGCCAAATGCATCAAATTCGGCCCAAAACCTGTAAGCGGCCTAGCATGGAAGCCAAAAGGAGACAAGCGCAAGGCTCATACTAGCCCGCCTTTTGCCACCTTTACCCAGCTTTCTTGTCAAAGAGAGCGGATTTATAGACTTAATCTTTCTTGTCAGAATCGGCCCATGGGGAAGAGGCATCAGGAGAATTCAAGCTCCGCTTGTCTGATACTTCATCAAAATCATCCTCATCCAGATCAATGATTGAGGCATCACGGCTATGCGGCTTTGAAGGCTTTTGCTGGTCAGAGCTGTAAAAATGCTCTGAGTGATAAAAATGCGCTCCCGTTCTTTGATCAAAGCCAGCAGAAGAGCCGGATGTGAAGCTTTGAACAGACAAACGCGCTGCAAAAAAGTGCCAAATGCCATCCCGGATCGGCGGCACAAACAAAAGAAAGCCCAAACTGTCAGTGACAAAACCCGGTGTTAAAAGCAACAATCCGGCCACCAGCAGCATAACTCCATGAGCAAGCGCCTTGCCGGGCACGTTTCCCTGATGAAATTCACTTTGAACCTGGGTTAAAAGAGCAAGACCCTGTTTGCGCAACAAAAAAGAACCGATTATGGCGGTCAGCACAATACCGAGCAAGGTATAGGCCACACCGATTTGCCCACCCACCAGAATGAAGACCCCGATTTCCAGAATGGGGACAATCAAAAGTATGAAAGGGACAAAGGAGAAGACGGATCTTTGCATAATGGGATTTTGCTTTCTTCAAAAGTCTGTGTTTTTTTACCACAAAAGGCACTCGATTCTGGATTTGCACCAATCCTTTGCCTACATATAGAGAGAAAAGATGAAACTTGCAGGGGCTTTCCTGCACATTCTTGATGAAAAAGGCGCATATAATGGATCCCGTCTCCCTAATTTTTCTGGTTATTGCTGTTGTCCTGTTCATGCGCTTGCGCAACATATTGGGCACACGAACCGGCCATGAAGAGCCACCTCAGGATCATCGCTATCAGGATCAGGCCAATCAGGACCCCATGCGCGCACCAACGCCAGATGATGTGGGCGATAATGTAATCTCGCTGCCAGAACGGGCCGAAATGCAAGCCGAGCAGGAAGAAAAGAAACAACAGCGTCTGGAAAAAATTGCACCATCGGGAAGCGCCTTGAACGCTGCTCTTGTGCAATTGATGGCCGCTGATAAAAGTTTCGAGCCTGAGGGATTCCTATCTGGCGCCAAAATGGCTTATGAAATGGTGGTCACCGCTTTTGCGCAAGGCGATAGAAAAACCCTGAAAAAATTGCTCGCTGCCGATGTCTTCACAGGCTTCACCGCAGCCATTGATGAGCGCGAAAGTCTCGATCATCGTGTGGACTTCACCTTTGTCGGCATCAATAAGGCCTCCATTCTGGAAGCAGAATTGGCAGGCAAGGAAGCAACAATCACGGTGCGCTTTGTATCAGCCATCACCTCCTGCACCAAGGATGATGTGGGCCATGTGATTGAAGGCGATCCAAACGCCGTAGAAGAAGTCACCGATATCTGGACCTTTAGCCGGACAATTTCCAGCCGCAATCCAAACTGGAAACTGGTTGCGACAGAATCAGCACAATAAGCTGTTAAAGGATAAAGATATCCAAGGAACATATATCAGGATGGACAGATGACATGACCGGTGCAAAACAAATCCGCTTTGACACTCTGTCCGGCTGGCTTCGCGAAGATCATAAGGCGGCATATGCCGCCTTTCATTCTTCTGCAAGCTATCTCCTTGACCATCCACCAAAACATCATGGCGATGATGTCGATATAGAGGCCCTGTTGGCCTGCGCGCAAAAAGCCCTCAAACTTGGAACAGAGCTTGATGATGAGCAGGCGCGCCTCTTTTTCGAAGACAATTTCAAACTGGCTGGCATTGATGAAGATGGTTTTGTCACCGGATATTTTGAGCCAAGCTTTCAAGGCGCGCTGACACAAAGCAAAGACTATCCAGTGCCGTTGCATAAACGCCCGGATGATCTGGTCATGGTCAGCAAAGAACAAGATATTTCCCATCTATGCAGTGAGACATCTTTTGCTCGCCAATTGGAAGATGGCAGTCTCGCCTATCATGTCAGCCGGTCAGAGGTCATGGATGGGGCACTCAATGATCAGGCGCTGGAGCTGGTCTGGTTAAAAGACTGGATTGACGCTTTTGTCATCCATATTCAGGGATCAGCACGCATTGATCTGGATGATGGCAATGTCATGCGTGTGGCATTTGATGGAAAATCCGGTCATGCCTATCGCTCGCTGGGCAAACATCTGATTGAAATGGGAATTTTCACGCCAGATACCATCACCATGGACAAATTGGTGGCCTATTTGCGCGATCAGGGCGAGGAAGCATTAAAGCTTTTGCGGCACAATCCCAGCTATATTTTTTTCAAAGACCAAGAAAATCTGCCCTTGGACCATGGACCATTGGCCGCAGCGCATATCCCGCTCCATCCCATGCGCTCCATGGCGGTTGACCGCACCTGCCGCACCTTTGGTATTCCCATCTGGATCGAAACCTGCCTGCCACAGGGAAAACATGCATTAGCGCCCTGCAAACAGCTTTTCTTTGCTCATGATACCGGCTCGGCCATTAAAGGGGAAGCAAGGGGAGATCTGTTCGTGGGCACAGGACCAGAGGCCGGCAGCTTTGCAGGACGCATCAAACAACAGGCCCGTTTCACGCTTCTTTTGCCAAAGGGGGCGAAATGAGCCGCAAAAAACGTCCCTTAAGTCGCAAGGATCTGCATTTATGGAAAAAGGTTACCGAGACAGTTGAGCCACTCAAAGAACGAGCCACAGAATTAAAAGCACTGATTGAGGCCATCGAACAACCTTTGCCCCTGCAAGGAGCACAAGCCACAAACCAAACAGGCGACAACAGCCCCTCAAAAGCTCAGATTGCCAGCAAGGACGATCTGAAAGCTTTAAAAGAAGCTGGCATTTCAAGCCCCAGATCTCTTGGCAAACAAACAATTCCGCCTCTCAACATGCTCGATAGACGAGAGAAAAAGCGCGTGCGTCAGGGCCGTTTGGGCATCGAAGCCAGACTGGATTTGCATGGCATGACACAATCTCAGGCTCATAGCGCTTTATTTGGCTTTTTGCGGGCCTCTCAAGCCCAAGGCTTTAAACATGTGCTGGTCATCACTGGTAAAGGCTCAAGAGGCGGCTCTGATCCCTATGCAGATGGCCCCTCGCAAGGCATTTTGCGCCGGGTGGTGCCAAAATGGCTGTCCGAGCCGGACATTCGCTCAATCATTGTCGGATTTGAAGAGGCCCACCGCTCCCTTGGCGGCGCGGGGGCTTTGCATATCCGGCTGCGCGCCCGCAACAAACATGGACAAAAACCATGACACCATTTGGAGCCAAATTGCGCCAATTGCGAAAAGAGCGCAACATAACTCTAAAAGATATGGCAACAGCGCTTGATATATCCAGTGCCTATCTTTCAGCACTGGAACATGGCAAGCGGGGCAAGCCAACCTGGTTTTTGGTGCAGCGGATCATTGCTTTTTTCAACATCATTTGGGATGAAGCCGAAGAATTGCAAAGATTGGCAGAAATATCCGATCCCAATATCACCATCAACACCGCAGGCATGGACCCCAAAGCCACCGAATTGACCAATCTGCTCTGCGATCGTATCGGCCAGCTCTCTTCCAAAAGTCTGGAAGAGCTGATTTTCCGCGTGCGCTCCGCCTCCTTGAAGGAAGATTAAGGCATTTACAAAAAAGCCGCATTGGATATCCAACGCGGCTTAAATGATGACAAATTCGAGCCAATCACAGAATATAACGGCTCAAATCTGTATTCTTGGCCAATTCCCCAATATGCTCGCGCACAAAATCACCGGTAATTTCAAGGCTTTCGCCAGAGCGATCCGGGGCATGGAAAGAAATATCTTCCAAAATTTTTTCCATCACGGTTTGCAAACGCCGGGCACCAATATTTTCAACGGAGCTATTCAGCTCAACCGCAATATCGGCAATCGTCTCAATTGCATCATCACTAAAGCTCAAATGCACATCTTCAGTGCCCATCAGGGCCACATATTGCTTTGGCAAACTGGCCTCGGTATCAGAGAGAATGCGGCGGAAATCTTCCTTGGTCAAAGCCGACAATTCCACCCGAATGGGCAACCGCCCCTGCAATTCCGGCAGCAAGTCAGACGGCTTTGCCACATGAAAAGCCCCGGAAGCAATGAACAAAATATGATCGGTTTTAACCGGCCCATATTTGGTCGTCACTGTCGTGCCTTCAATCAGTGGCAGCAAATCGCGCTGCACCCCTTCGCGTGAGACATCGGCATTGCGCCCTTCGCGCGCGCAAATTTTATCAATCTCATCCAAAAAGACGATGCCATTATTCTCAACCAGATGAACCGCTTCACTGGCCACCTGCTCTTCATCCAAAAGATTGTCAGATTCTTCGGTGATCAAAAGCTCATAACTGTCCTTGACTGATATTTTGCGGGTTTTGGTGCGCCCGCCAAAGGCTTTGCCAAACATATCAGAGAGATTCATCACCCCCACAGAGCCGCCGGGCATCCCCGGAATATCAAAACTGGACATGGGAGACGAGCTATCGCGCAGCTCAATCTCAATTTCCTTGTCATCCAACTGCCCTTCGCGCAATTTCTTGCGAAAGGAGGCTTTGGTGCCTTCCGAGGCTGTGGGACCAACCAGAGCATCCAGCACCCGATCCTCAGCCGCGCCATGGGCTTTGGCCCGCACATCCTTGCGTTTGGTTTCGCGAACCAGAGCAATGGCGGTTTCAATCAGATCGCGCACAATCTGGTCCACATCGCGGCCCACATAGCCAACTTCCGTAAATTTGGTGGCTTCAATCTTGATGAAAGGCGCATTGGCAAGCTTTGCCAGACGCCGGGAAATTTCGGTTTTGCCGACGCCGGTTGGGCCAATCATCAAAATATTTTTCGGCAGCACTTCTTCTTTGAGATCGTCATCCAGTTGCTGGCGTCTCCATCGATTGCGCAAGGCAATGGCAACCGCGCGCTTGGCATCGCCCTGACCGATGATGAAACGGTCCAGTTCGGAAACAATTTCACGAGGGGAAAAATTGGTCATCAGGAGCTATCTTTCTAAACTGTAACAGGCGGTAAATAACGCGCCCAGCTTTGTTGGGCAAAAGGACGCATGATGATGCGGCGAAGATGCGACCAGCCAGACCCAAGCATCAGGACAAACAGCCCGACCAGCAGCAAGGTCAGGGCAAAAATACCCGCCTCATCAAGATTGATTTCATTGAGCAATTGGCTGATTGCATAGCCAAGATAACCAAGAGCAGAGGCCAGCATGGCGCGCCGGTCAATGATCAGCGCAACCAGACCCAGTACTACAACAAGGGCGATGGTCACAAGGGCAGACAAGCCCCCATCCGCATCAGAGGCAAAATTGGACAAACAGGCATGAACCAGCAAAGGAGCCGCAACCAGATGCAGCCAAAAAGCCTTGTCACTGTCCAATGTTCTGCGTTTGGGATCGCGTATGTCAAACATCATGGCCACCCCAAGAGCAGACAATCCGATGCCCAACAGCCAAAGCGCCATATGATCAATCAACAAAGTCATATTGATGGATCCCACCAGATAAAGAGCAAGGCCCACAAAGCCAGCTGTGATCAAGGCAGGGGTGATGGGCACTTTAAAGCGCTTGTAAAAGGCAAGGGTTTTGACAATGCCAAAGACAACAGCCAGCAAACCGATAAATTCAAACTGGCTATTTTGCCATCCAAAAACCCCTTTGGGCAAAAGCACGCTATCGTTCAATTGCAGGAAGAAAGCCAAAATGGCATCGCCCGTCAAAAGGCTGGACAGCGAAAAGCCGATGGCCAAAAGCAGTGAGGGCAAAGCCAGACGCAAGCGTTTGGTGATCCATTCTGCCAACAGCCAGGAGAGGGCCATCAGGCCGCCATAGGTGAAAATTTTCTCAAACCAAAAGCCATCAAACAGAAAAGCCGATCCGACCCCAAACCCAATCGCCAGAATAACAATGCCGATTGCGATAAAAATATCATGAAATCCGCGCAGAAAATGCAATTCCTCTGCATCCGGGCTGCTGTCAAGGCTGTCAGGATCCTGATTGAGAAAATCAAAAAGCGGCTGCACTTGCGCACTTTTCAGCAAGCCATGATCCCGCGCCTCTTGCAATCGTTCAAGACTTGGCATCCAGCACTTCCACGGTCAGATTGTCATTGGTGTAAACACAAATTTCGGCGGCAATGCTCATGGCTTTGCGGGCAATGGCTTCGGCATCCATGTCTGTATCCATCAGGGCGCGGGCCGCAGCCAGCGCATAATTGCCGCCAGAGCCAATGGCAATGACGCCATTTTCCGGCTCCAGAACATCGCCCGTTCCGGTCAGAACCAAACTGGTCTCTTTATCGGCCACAATCATCATGGCTTCCAGCCGACGCAAATAGCGATCTGTCCGCCAATCCTTGGCCATATCAACGCACGCGCGCGTCAATTGCTCTGGATATTGCTCCAGTTTGGCTTCCAGTCGCTCAAACAATGTGAAAGCATCAGCCGTTGCCCCGGCAAAGCCGGCAATCACATTGCCCTTGCCCAAAGGGCGAACCTTTCTGGCATTGCCCTTGATCACAGTCTGGCCAAGACTGACCTGACCATCACCGGCAACAACAACCTGATTGCCTTTTCGCACCGTGACAATGGTTGTTCCGCGCCAACCGGGAAAGGCGTGATTTGCATTTTGTTTTTCGCTCATTTTTCATTCCTAAGGCACCCAAAAGCGCTTTCAAACAGCTCAAATCTGCTTGTCTTTTGGCACCCTGTCAAAGGGCATGGATTTGCCACCAATGTAAGCATCTATAGCCAAACTTCAATCTTTGGTCATAAATATGACAATCAGAGCCTCTTTTGCACCCTCTCGCCTATAGATTTGTTAAAGCCTGCCTGATAAACACAGCTTTATCAGAACAGACAAAGAGACAGATCAGACAGCTTTTAGGCTGTGATTTGTAAAGACCCAAAGATGTAAGGGGACAGTCCATGCGTCAGGCACAGATTGAGCGCAAAACCAACGAGACCGATATTGCGCTCTCCATCAATCTGGACGGAACCGGAACTTATGATATCCAAACCGGTATCGGCTTTCTGGATCATATGATTGACCAGCTTTCCCGCCATTCCCTGATTGATATGACCATTCGCGCCAAGGGCGATTTGCATATCGATCAGCATCATACGGCTGAAGATGTCGGTATTGCTCTGGGGCAGGCTTTCAAACAGGCTTTGGACGATAAAAAGGGCATCACACGCTATGCCGATGTGCATTTGCCCATGGATGAAGCCATGACACGTGCCGCGGTTGATGTCTCTGGCCGCCCATTTTTGATTTGGGACGTGAGCTTTAGCCGGGACAAGGTCGGGGATTTTGACACCGAATTGTTTCAGGAATTTTTTCAGGCCTTTGCGCAAAATGCTGGTATCACCCTGCATATTGCCAATCTCTATGGCACCAACAATCACCATATCGCCGAAACCTGCTTTAAGGCGGTTGCCCGTGCCTTGCGCCAGGCAGTAGAATTGGACCCACGTCAAAGTGATCGTGTGCCGTCCACCAAGGGAACCTTGAACGGCTGAGCTGGATCAAAGACTGATCCGCTCACTATCACAGCAAGGATGCAAGATGCCTGCTTTCATCATTTATGAAAAGCCCAATCAGTCGCTCGATGACACCATCAAAGACGCAGTGATGGTCGAGCATCGCTTTTCTTATATGATTTTCCTGCTGCCAGCCCTTTGGATGCTGCTCAAGCGCCTTTGGCTGCCGCTGATTGCCTATATTTTGCTGTCAGTCACGCTGGCCATGCTGGATGGCATGATCCCTTTCTGGATTTCCATGCTTGTTTCCCTGATCATTGCTCTTTGGATTTCTGTAGAAGCACCAAATCTCATGGATTGGGCGTTAAAAAGACGCGGCTATCGTGAGGTTGGCTTGATTTATGCCGACAATAAAGAGCATTGTGAGGCGCGCTATATCCATGCAAAATTTGCAAATGCGCAGCGCGATGATGATCCATCAGGACCAAATCAAGCACCGGCTCACGCCAAGATCCAATCTGCGCAGACAAAATCCGCAAACACTCTGCCACTGCATAAAGACCAAGACCAGCAGCCCGTTATCGGGCTCTTTCCCACTTCGGAGAATGCTTAAATGAGCATCGCTATCATTGATTATGGGTCGGGCAATCTCTGTTCGGCTGCCAAAGCGTTTGAGCGTGCCGCCGATATGGTTGGCCTGAAGGCTCCAGTAAAGGTAACCTCTGATCCCGATGATGTGAAAAAGGCCCATCACCTTGTTTTGCCCGGTGTGGGGGCCTTTGCCGATTGCGCTCAAGGCCTTGCCGCTGTTGACGGCATGACTGAGGCCTTGCAAGAAGCCGTATTCCAGCAGGGAAAGCCCTTTTTCGGCATCTGCGTTGGCATGCAATTGCTTGCCAGTCATGGCCTTGAACATGGCTCAACCGATGGTCTGGACTGGATTTCAGGCGATGTTGTGGCCATGACACCGCAAGATACAAGCCTGAAAATCCCCCATATGGGCTGGAATACCATTGCCCAAACCCATCATCACCCGGTCTGGGATGGCATCCCCACAGGTCCCGATGGGCTCCATGCCTATTTTGTGCATTCCTTCCATTTTCTGCCCAAGGATCCGGCGCATATTCTCGCCACTTGCGATTATGGACAAACGGTCACCGCCATGGTGGGCCGTGACAATATCATCGGCACCCAGTTCCACCCGGAAAAAAGCCAAAAGCTGGGCTTGGCCCTGATTTCCAACTTTTTGAAATGGACCCCGTCATGATTCTTTTTCCTGCAATCGATCTTAAAGATGGTCACTGTGTGCGTCTGAAACTGGGCGATATGGATCAGGCAACGGTCTTTAATACAGATCCGGGCGATCAGGCCAAACAATTTCAGGATCAGGGCTTTGAATGGCTGCATGTGGTCGATCTGAACGGCGCCTTTGCCGGAAAATCAGAAAATACCAAGGCCGTTGAAGCCATTCTCGCTAATACCACAAATCCGGTGCAACTGGGTGGCGGCATTCGCGATCTGGATGGCATTGCCCATTGGCTTGACAAAGGCATTGCCCGCGTCATTCTGGGCACAATCGCCGTGCGCGATCCTGAGTTGGTCAAAAAAGCCTGCAAAACATTCCCCGGTCGCATTGCCGTTGGCATTGATGCCAAAGGCGGCAAAGTCGCGGTTGAAGGCTGGGCCGAAACTTCAGAGCTTTCCGTCATTGATCTGGCCAAACAATTTGAAGATGCGGGGGTTGCTGCCATTATCTATACCGATATTGATCGCGATGGCATCCTGACCGGCTTGAACATTGACAGCACATTGGAACTGGCCCGCGCTGTCTCCATCCCCGTCATTGCTTCTGGTGGATTGGCCTCCATTGACGATGTGAAACGTCTGGCAGAAGAGGATTGTGCCATTCTGGAAGGCGCCATTTCGGGCCGTGCGCTCTATGATGGGCGTCTGGATCCTGATGAGGCTCTGGCCATTAGCAAACAGGCCCAGACAGCCAAACAAACCGGCAAGGAAAACAGCAATGCTTAAAGCCCGTGTGATTCCCTGTCTGGATGTCAAAGATGGCCGTGTTGTCAAAGGCGTCAATTTTGTTGATCTCAAAGATGCAGGCGATCCGGTAGAATGTGCCAAGGCCTATGACGCTGCCGGAGCCGATGAGCTGTGTTTTTTGGATATCACAGCAAGCCATGAAAATCGCGACACCATTTTCGATGTCGTGCGCCGCACTGCAGAAGAATGCTTCATGCCGGTGACCGTCGGTGGCGGGGTCAGAAAGACGGACAATATCCGTGATTTGCTCAAAGCAGGCGCTGACAAGGTCTCAATCAACACAGCCGCCGTGACACGGCGCGACTTTATTCGCGAAGCAGCAGAAAAGTTTGGCTCTCAATGCATCGTTGCCTCGGTTGATGCAAAACGGGTCTCCAGCGAAGGTGAAGCCCCGAAATGGGAGATTTTCACCCATGGCGGTCGCACGCCAACGGGCATTGATGCCATTGAATATGCCCAAGAGGTGGTGGATCTGGGAGCAGGGGAAATCCTGCTGACATCCATGGATCGTGATGGCACCAAAATTGGTTTCGATATCGAGCTGACCCGCAAAATTGCTGATATGGTTTCGGTGCCGGTTATTGCTTCTGGCGGTGTCGGCACACTGGATCATTTGGTGGAAGGCGTACGCGATGGTCATGCAACGGCTGTTCTGGCTGCCTCTATTTTCCACTTTGGGGAATTTTCCATTGGGGAAGCGAAACAACATATGGTTGATGCTGGCATTCCCATGCGTCTGGATGCAACGCGATAGAGAAAAAGCGAAAGAATAGTGCGAATGTCGAATTTCACCTTAAGCGATCTGGAGTCCATTATTGCAGCGCGCGCTGAAAGCCAGGACGAGATGTCCTATACCCGAAAATTAATGGGCAAGGGCATTGGCAAATGCGCGCAAAAGCTGGGGGAAGAAGCAGTTGAGACGGTGATTGCAGCCATGCAAGACAACAAGGCTGAAATCACCACCGAGACCGCTGATTTGTTATATCATTTGCTCGTTGTCTTAAAAATGAGCAATGTCCCCTTATCAGATGTTATGGATGAACTGGCGCGCCGGACGGCTCAGACCGGTTTGCAAGAAAAGGCGTCTCGTCCAGCACACTAGACCATATTTGGCCTGTTGGTTTGAGATCAATCAAACCAAACAGCGCCAGATGCCTTAAGCTGTGATGGACAGCATGGGGGAAGGAATGGAACAGCAGGCAATCAGGCAATTGTCTCCATACCGTGCCTTTACAAAGGAAGAATGGGCCATATTGCGTGCCGATACGCCCATGACGCTGGAAAAGGACGATCTGGAACGGCTGCAAAGCTTGAATGATCCCCTCTCCCTGACAGAGGTGGAAGAAATTTATCTGCCCCTTTCGCGCTTATTGAGCTTCTATGTCGAATTTTCCAAAGGTCTGAACCGCGCAACCCAGCGCTTTTTGGGCACCAACGAGCCCAAAACACCCTTCATCATTGGTGTGGCAGGCTCGGTCTCTGTTGGAAAATCCACCACAGCGCGCTTGTTGCAAGCTCTGTTGTCCCGCTGGCCTGCCAGCCCCAAAGTGGATCTGGTCACGACCGATGGCTTTCTCTACCCCAATGCAGTGTTGGAAGCAGAAGGTCTGATGCGCCGCAAGGGCTTTCCCGAAAGCTATGACCGGGCGACTTTGCTGCAATTTCTCACCGATATAAAGGCAGGCAAGCGCAATGTCCGCGCTCCCATTTACAGCCATTTCTATTATGATGTGCTGCCCGATGAAGGGGTGACCATTGATCAGCCCGATATTCTCATTCTGGAAGGCTTGAACGTCCTACAAACGGGCATCTTGCCCAAAGATGGCAAGGAAATTCCCTTTGTCTCGGATTTCTTCGATTTTTCCGTCTATATCGATGCCGATGAGGATATCTTGCATCGCTGGTATATGGAACGCTTCATGCGCCTGCGCGAAACCGCCTTTCGCGACCCCGGTTCCTATTTTCATCGCTATTCGATGATTGAAGAAGATGAAGCCAAAACCATTGCCAATGATCTTTGGACATCCATCAATCTGGTCAATTTGCGCGAAAATATCTTCCCCACCCGCCCCAGAGCCGATCTGGTCCTGCGCAAAAACGCAAGCCATGAAATCAAAACGGTGATGCTGCGCAAATTGTAACAGTCTTGAAATGATGCATAAAAAAGGCGGCTTATGCCGCCTTTTGAGTAAGAGTGTTTTGCTTTTAAAGCAATCCGGCCTGTTCAGCCCCCTGTTTTAAATTGCTGGCAGGGCGAGGGCCGATATGCTGAATCACTTCAGCGGCACTATAGCCACCAAGCAAGGCACATTTTTCCAGATCCATTTCATTGGCCAAACCAAACAAAAAGCCGGACGCATACAAATCGCCCGCCCCGGTCGTATCAACAAGCTCATGAATGTTATGGGCTTTGACATGATGAGTTTCATCTTTGGTAATGGCAATGGAGCCTTCCTCGCCCAATGTAATGGCCGCGAGCTTGGCATCTTGGCGGATGGCATTAATCGCGCTCACACGGTCAGAGGTCTGATAGAGGCTTTTGATCTCTGGTTCATTGGCAAAGACAATATCCACCTGCCCGGTCTGGATCAGTTCCAGAAATTCACTGCGAAACCGGTCAACACAAAAACTGTCTGAGAGGGAAATGGAAACTTTGCGCCCGGCTTCATGGGCAATGCGGGCGGCCTTGCGAAAGGCATGTTTGGCATTGTCCTTATCCCACAAATAGCCTTCCATATAGGTAATGCCGGAATTGGCCACCACGTCTTCATCGATATCTTGCTCGGATAATTCCACACAGGCTCCAAGATAGGTATTCATGGTGCGCTCCCCATCCGGGGTGATCAGGATCATTGAGCGCGCAGTTGGTGCGCCATTGATCAAGGGCTTGCTTTCAAAATGTGCCCCCAAAGAGCGCATATCATGGGTAAAAATCTGCCCCAATTGATCATCGGCGACTTTACCAAAATAGGCAGGATGCCCCCCAAGGGATGCAATGCCAAAAATTGTATTGCCAGCACTGCCACCAGAGGCCTCAATAGCCGGACCCATTTTGGAATAAAGATAATTGGCCCGTTCCGTATCAATCAGATTCATCGAGCCTTTATGTAGGCCTTCTGATACCAGAAAATCATCTTCGGTTTTTGACAAAACATCGACAATCGCATTGCCGATCCCAAGAATATCAAAGCGGGGAGCGCTCATTCATTTCTCCAAAGCAAAAGCAAAGGGCGCAGCTGTGAAAGTCAGCGGATCCCAATCTGCAAGTTGCCGCGCAGTATAGGCAGCAAAGCAATCTGCGCAATGTCTTTTCTCAGCTTTTGCCTTGCACAACACAACAAGCCTTATTATCTGAAAAGAAAATCTGTATTCGTTTGAAAAAACCATCAAAAAAGAGGCCATAGCCCATGATTGCGTCTGCCTATCTGGCATTCAGTCAAACCTTTAGCCAGCCTTTCCGATCCGTGCTTTGGAAAAGTCTTGGCATCACATTGCTGCTTTTGGCGCTGATTTGGGCGGGCAGTCAGGCAGGGCTTGCCCATTTGCTCTCCATGGAAAATGTCTTGCCGGGCTGGGCAGAGACCGTTGCCTCCATTCTGGCAGGCTTTGGTGTGATCTTTGGCCTCTGGTTCTTGATTGTGCCGGTCTCTGCTGTGGTGGCTTCGCTGTTTTTGGATGATATTTCGCGCGTGGTTGAAGCCACCCATTATCCAAGGGATGTGCCGGGCCGCGATCTGCCCTTTGGTGAATCCATGATTCAGACCCTTCGCTTTTTAGGGGTGGTGATTGGCGTTAACATTTTGGTTCTTTTATTGGTGCCGATCCTTGGCCTTGGTTTCATTATCTTCTTTCCGGCCAACGGCTATCTTTTGGGCCGGGAATATTTTGAACAGGCAGCTTTGCGTTTTCGAAAGCCACAAGAGGTCAAAGAGCTGCGCAAACGCCATGGGGCAAAGATTTTCCTTTGTGGGTTGCTGATTGCAGGTTTCATCGCAGTGCCGATTTTAAACCTGCTCACCCCGCTCTTTGCCACCGCTTTTATGGTGCATGTTCATAAGAAATTGTCTGGATCACAACCAACCAATATCGATTAGGGCGTTTTCCAAAAGCGCGGAAAGATTATGTCAAATCCTCGCAAGAAAATGCAAAATTTTCTGCGGGGATTTTATTTTATATAGAAAAATCAATATCTTACATGATTGCAATATAATCAATAAGGCAGACTTTTTTTGTCAAAGCAGTCTGAAAAATCGTCAATAAATTGTGAAATGCCAGAGACTTAGAAAAAACTACCCCATATGGGGTATTATCAGAATTTCCCCCGCTCTCTACCCTTGCCTCTTGTCGAAATAAGCAGCCTGTGAGGGAGAGAATAGTCGCTAGACTATCAATATTTTTGAGCACTATAGCGATAACCTTGATCTGGTGTTTCTCCATTTCCATCCAGAGGCAAGGATCTTCCTCACAGTTTTTCTAACCCATTAACTCCATTGCACTGGCTGTTTCGCCGGTGGGCGGTGATATGCGCCATGATTTCTTATAACCTATTAATTGCCTATTGTTTTTCAGTTTTGGCATTGGCTTGCATTCCCGGTCTTGCGGTGTCTGCCCTGACCCTTAAATCCTTGCAAAAAGGTCCAATGGCCGGGTTTGAAATGGCCATGGGCATTGGCTTTGCCAGATTAAGCAAATTGCTTCTGGTTCTGGTTTTGCTGCCTATGTTGCATATGCTGGATGCAAGCATCATCAATGGCCTTTGCTATATGGGTGCCATTTATCTGACATGGAATGCTATTGCGGTGCTAAAGGCCCCATCTCCCTTTCAGCAGCTGCCCCAAATAAAAGAGCAGAGTGAAACCAAAAAAGCCCGCATCAATGGCTTTATGGCCGGCTTTTTCATTTCATGGGCCAATCCCAAAACCGTTATTTTCATTGCCGCCATTCTGCCTCGTTTTGTCGATCAGGGGGAGTATATGGAATTGCAAATGATCCTGTTGGGCCTTGTCTGGTTGACCATAGCCGCTCTGGTTGAATGCCTTTATATTTTAGGGGCTCATAAGCTTCAGCGTAAAATGCAGAAATTCGACCATCTGGTCGGTCCCTTGATTGCATCCATCATGCTGGTCGTGGCTTTTTTGCTGATCACCAGCCCAACCCCTGCTTTCGGCAATCGCTAAAATCTGTCAGTCATTCTGTATATTCGCCAGTATTGTCCGGGCGCCCTTGCTGATTTTCATAGGAATCCAGCTCCACAATCGGCGCAGGCACGCTATAGGTTTTTTCTTTGAATTTGCAAAGATCTGCCACAATGCATTTGCGGCAATCGGGCTTGCGGGCTTTGCAAATATAACGGCCATGCAAAATCAGCCAATGATGGGAATGGCGTTTATGCTCTTTGGGAATGACCTTTTCCAGAGCCAGCTCAACCTCATCGACATTTTTACCCGGAGCAAGTCCCAAGCGATTGGACAGACGAAAAATATGGGTATCAACAGCAATGGTCGATTGGCCAAAAAAGATATTCAAAACCACATTGGCTGTCTTGCGCCCCACACCGGGCAAGCTCACCAAAGCCTCCCGATCCGCCGGCACTGTTGATCCAAATTCGTCAATCAGCTTTTGGCTGAGCAAAATCACATTCTTGGCTTTGTTGCGATAGAGCCCGATGGTCTTGATATAATCACGTACCACATCTTCGCCCAAAGCCACCATTTTTTCCGGGCTGTCCGCAATGGCAAAAAGCGGCCCGGTGGCTTTATTCACCCCCACATCGGTGGCTTGAGCTGACAACACCACCGCCACCAGCAAAGTATAGGCATTGCTATAATCCAATTCGCCCCTTGGCTCCGGGCGTTGCTGATGGAACCGATCAAAAAGCACCTGAATATCAGCCTTTTTCATCCGCGACCAACGACGGCGAGGAGGTTTTTTGGGGGAAGCAGAAGAAGGATCGGCTTTGCTCATCACAGGGTCCAGATTTCAAAGGGGTCCAGATTTCAGGCGGCTACAAAAGGGTCTCTTTCCTTATCTTGCCTCTGAATAGAATGTGCAAGACTTTTCCAACAAAGGAGAGAGGAAATAGCTATGGGAAAATACGTAAAAATCTCTTACAATGCCCCATGGATCAAAAAAAGCCTGACAGGATGCGAGCAGAGAAAGACAGCGAAGCACAGACAGACGCTGTCTATTTTCATGCAACACTTCATGCCCATCGCTCACTGGGTGCAAAGGGGTTTTTGATTTTGATGATCTTTCTCTCGCTGGTTCTGGTCGTGGTCTCGATCTATTTCTGGATCTTGGGGGCCTGGCCAATCATTGGCTTTGCTGGTTTGGATCTGCTGGCAATCTGGTGGGCCTTTCGCATCAATTACCGTGATGGCCGGGTGCAGGAAAAAATACTTCTCACGCAAAAGACCCTGACTCTGACCAAAATACCGCCCAAGGGCGAAAGTCAAACATTTGCCTTCAATCCCTATTGGGCGCGTCTGATCACAGAAGAGCGCGAAGAAGAAGGTATGACCCGATTATGCCTGACATCCCATGGAAAAAGTCTGGAAATCGGCCCTTTCCTCAATCCACCGGATCGAAAAAGCCTTGCCGAGGCGCTGCAGGCGGCTCTCTTTTCGCTCAAACAGCCCTCTATATCCTGATTGGGAAGAGCTGAACAAGTTTCGGGTGGCAAACAAAGCCGGATCTTCTTACCCTTAACAGATAAAAGAAAAGGTCTGGAGAAAGACGATGAATCCGGCATTGGCAAAAGACTATCATAGCGACAAACAAAGCGGGCAAAGTCAGATGCTGTCAGCAGATTATGACCTGATCCGCCGATCCATTGAATATCTGACGCTGAATTGGCGCACCCAGCCCACGCTGGATGATTTGGCCGATCATATCGGTTTGAGTCAAAGCCATATGCAGCGCCTTTTTACACGCTGGACCGGTGGCCTCTCGCCCAAAGGATTCATTCAGGCGGTAACGCTGGATCATGCCAAACATTTGCTCGATCAATCAGCCTCTATTATGGAAACCGCGTTTGAGGTTGGACTATCTGGCCCATCGCGCCTGCATGATTTGTTTATCAGCCATGAAGCCATGACACCGGGCACTTACAAAGCCAAAGGCAAAGGCTTGACCATTCGCTATGCTTTCCATCCTTGCCCATTTGGCATGGCTCTGGTCATGATATCCGAACAGGGCGGCCTGATCGGCATGGCCTTTTGCGATTCCGTACAAGAAGAAGAGACCTTTGCAGATATGAGCAGCCGTTGGCCCAATGCAGCCTATCAGCAAGATCCAGTAGCAACCCTTCCTGTCGTCAAGCGCAGCTTTGAACAGCAAAATTGGCAATCAGATCAGCCTTTGCGGATCACCTTGATCGGCACCGATTTTGAAATTCGGGTTTGGGAAAGCCTGCTGAAAATTCCCATGGGCCATGCCACCAGCTATTCCGCCATTGCCAATCATCTGGGCAAACCAAATGCATCGCGCGCCGTTGGTGCCGCTGTAGGCCGCAACCCCATCTCTTTTGTTGTGCCATGCCACCGTGTGATGGCCAAAAGCGGCAAATTATGCGGCTATCATTGGGGCCTGACAAGAAAACAGGCCATGCTGGGCTGGGAAAAAGGCCATATGCCCATCGATGTCTCTTAATGATCGCCTGAGAATAGGAAAACATTTCTCTGTCGTGGATGGTCAAGTGGCAAGGCAAAGAAAAAGCCCCACATCAGAAATGCGAGGCTTTTATACATGCGCAATGGATGATCTTTAAAGATCAATAATCTCTTTGGATGCAATGCTGGTGTCAGCATTGAGCTTGTAAACGGTTGGAACCCCGGTTGCGATATTCACATTCAGGATCTCTTCCCGGCTCAAACGATCCAGCACCATCACCAAAGAGCGCAAGCTGTTGCCATGCGCGGCCACCAGGACATTCTGACCCGCCATCACCCGCGGCAAAATATCGGTGATGAAATAAGGCAAGGTGCGCGCAGCAGTATCTTTCAGGCTCTCACCACCCGGAGGAGGCACATCATAAGAGCGGCGCCAGATATGCACCTGCTCTTCGCCCCATTTCTTGCGCGCATCATCCTTGTTCAAACCAGCCAGATCGCCATAATCACGCTCATTGAGCGCCAAATCGCGAATGGTGGTCAAATCAGACTGGCCCACACCATCCAAAATCATCTGACATGTGCGTTGGGCGCGGGTCAATTCAGAGGTAAAGGCAATATCAAACTTCATGCCCAGATCATTGAGCTTTTTGCCCGCCGCAATGGCCTCGGACACGCCTTTTTCTGTCAGATCAGGATCTTTCCAGCCCGTGAACAGATTTTTCAAATTCCAGTCACTCTGACCATGACGCACCAAAACAAGGGTCCGTTCCATTTCATTCGCTCCTCAATTGCAAATTTCTTGATCGTTACACAAGCGTTTCAACCGCGCTTATAAGGCCGCATAAGCCTATGACAGGCCCAAAACATCCATCATGGAATAATAGCCAACGCTCTTGTCTTTCGCCCAAAGCGCCGCTTTGACCGCACCGCGGGCAAAAACACTGCGATCCTGTGCTTTATGGGTAAGCTCAATCCGCTCCCCTTCCCCGGCCAGAATAACGCTATGCTCGCCAATCACAGAGCCACCGCGCAAGGTCGCAAAGCCAATGGAACCGCGTTCGCGTGCACCGGTAATGCCTTCACGGGACATCACAGCATTGGCGCGCAAGTCAATATCGCGGCCAACAGCGGCTGATTCTCCAAACAAAAGCGCCGTTCCTGACGGGGCATCGACTTTATGCTTGTGATGCATTTCCACCACTTCGATATCAAAATCATCATCCAGCGAGCGGGCCGCCTGTTCCACCAATTTGCCCAAAAGATTGACTCCAAGGCTCATATTGCCGGATTTGACCATAACGGCACCCTTGGCGGCAAGGATGGGCAATTGGGCTTCCTGCTCGGCATCAAAGCCCGTTGTGCCAATGATATGCACTTTGCCAAGACGGGCAGCAAGCTGCGCAAAGTCCAGCGTTGCGCTTGGAGCGGTGAAATCAATCAAACCATCCGCCTTCATTAAGGCCGCTTCCAGATCATCACTGACAGCAACGCCCAAAGGCTGCAATCCCGCAAGTGTGCCGGCATCCATACCAAGAGAAGCCGCCCCAGCGCGCTCTATCGCCCCGGCAACATAAACACCTTCAGACTCTGACAGGGCAGAAATCAGCGCGCGCCCCATGCGCCCTTCTGCTCCTATGACCACAAGACCCATTGGGGATGTTTCATCACGAGCTGTTGCAACCATTGTCAAAAATCCTGTGCTTGAAAGGCAGTAAGAGGGAATGCGCAAAATCCTGCCTGTTCTTAGCAGGTTTACCCCGCTTGGCAAGAGGCCTTGTCATAGAAGCGGGTCAGGCAAGGGCGGGACAAGTCCTAATCAAAGGTTAAAATAGAATGAAACGTCAAAAATTAACCAAATTTAAATAATCGCAAGCTCACCCAAATGGGTTAGACTCTCACCTAATGCTGTTAGACTCTTGTGGACATAAGACAACAAAACCGTTTGACTCTGGATTCTCATTTTAATTCTTATGAAAAAAAAGATTCATTTTCGTTTGACTCTGCAAAATTAATAAATATTCAAATTTTAAAAAGCTAATTACTGGCAACAAGACTATGACTGTGGTTTACTCGGTTAATATTCTATAAATAATTTTTCGGGGACGGATATGCGTTATCAGCCTGCATATTGTTACAATGGCAAAGATTTCAGGCCACAACAAAAGCAGCCACAAGCACAAAAATGGCGGGGATTGCGGCCACAGCAATTTCAGCTAACGGCAACGCCCGTGGTGCGTGCCATCCGCTTTGTGTCTCTTATTTCAGCCTTGCTGATTTTCATTGTCGGCATTTCCCATTATTTCACAGCCATTTGGGCAACAACCTGGCAACAAGTCACTGTGCAAGTGGTCAAGGCTGATGTAACGCGCATCAAAAACGGAAAATCGGTTCCGATTTTCACAGCAGATCTACGCTATCGCTATAACATGAATGGACAAAACTATACCGGACAGCGCCTATCTGTTGCGCCAACGCGCTCCACATCGCCCGGAGAGATCAAGCAATTGCTGGCCCCCTTCAGCGAAGGGCGCAAAGTGCTGGCCTTTGTCAATCCCAGCCGTCCTGAACAGGTCTATCTGACGACCAATCCGCACTATTATCTGATGAATTTCATCGCCCCATCTCTGATCATGCTGGCTCTGAACTGGCTCTTTGGGCAAGTGCAGTCTGCGCGCGATGAAAGGCAAAGAAGGCGAGATTGGCGCTTTGGAGAATTGCAACCCGCTCCCGTCTATGTCTGAAGCCCATGCTAAGACTATGATCTGAAACAAAAAGCCTCACACAAGATCAAGCATCATGGCAATCCGGGTGCTGGCACTGGCACCAGATCTGATCTCTTTGTTCAAAAGATCAGACAACCAGCTTGGTCGTTCTGTTTCACAAAAAGATACAAAACCATAGCGATGATAAAAAGGCCCGTTCCAAGCTATGTCGGAATAGGTTGTCAGGCTAACAGCATCAAAATTTTTCTGTTTTGCTTGCGCAATCAAATGCAGCAATAAGGCAGATCCGATGCCCTGCCTTTGATAGTCTGCATGAACGCTAAGCTCATCAATATGAAGGATGTTTTCTCTGGGATGGGCAATCACAAAGCCTGCAACTATGCTGTTTGAGGTCTTTGCACACCAGCCAAGCCCATTGCTATAAAAATGCTCTTTAAGTCTTTGCTCATGACAAACAGCCATGCCAGCCAAGTCTGGATAGGGTGTTGTGCGATAGAGTTGAGCAGCGCTAAGCTCAATCTCAGCCAAAAAAGGCCAATCATTTGGCTGGATTGGCCCAATGGCAAGAGAGGAGCGATCAGGCATTGTGATTACATCTTCTTATAAAGGCGAAAGAGATTATGCCAAGGCCTTGGCAATATCGTCAGTGATGCGCTTGGCCATATCAGAACGATGATCCGCTTGTAGGATCGGACGCCCAACAACAAGATAATCCGCCCCCGCAGCAATGGCTCTTGAAGGGGTCATAACCCGCTTTTGATCACCAATCTCACTGCCTTCCGGGCGAATGCCGGGAGTAACGATGGCCATATCAGGGCCAACAATGGCACGCATGGCAGTGGCTTCCTGCGCGGAGCAAACAATACCACTCATACCAGCGTCGCGCGCATCCGCTGCCCGTTTTGCCACCAGCTCACTTGCCCGCATCGGATAGCCAGCATTGGCAAGATCGGCATCATCCATAGAGGTCAGCACAGTCACGCCCAAAAGCCCCAAATTGCTGTTCCCACGCCCTTTCACAGCGGCGCGCATGGCCTTTGGATAGGCATGAATGGTCAGAAATTTGGCACCCATATCGCAAATGGAAATCACCCCCTTTTCAATCGTATTGTCGATATCAAGAAGCTTCAAATCCATAAAGACGTCTTTGCCATCACCAATCAGGTCCCGTGCCAGATCAAAGCCACCAGCATATCCCAGCTGGTAGCCGATTTTATAAAAGGAGACGCTCTCGCCAAGATCATCAATGATAGCGCGGGCCTCATCAAGATTTGGAACATCCAGAGGCACAATCAGACGGTCTCGCGGGCTAAGGCTAGACATGGCAATCTCCATTATGGCGTGTTTGAGGGCAAAATTTGCCCTTCTCTACACGCTTTTCAGGCTCAGTCCAAGCCCAACTGCCGGACTTAAAAGCGCTTGCTGTGAGCAAGCAGGCTGGAGGCAACATCCGACAGGAAGGCCGCACTGCGGCTATCAGACAAATCACCCAGCTCATCAAAAGCGGAATGAGCAGCACCAACACTGACCTGTTGCGGCAAAACCAAAGCCCCAAGCGAGACCAGAACCTGACGCAAATGTGCAAGGCCGCGAATGCCACCCAAACCACCCGGAGACGCGCCACCAATGGCAAAAACCGGATTTTTGAAAGGATGAGGGTCGGAAGCAGGAACGCGGGAAATCCAATCAAGAGTATTTTTCAGCAAAGGCGTCAGACTGCCATTATATTCCGGGCTGGCAATGAAAATACCATCATGAGAAGCCAGCAGCTTTGCGAGCTTTTGGGCATTCTCTGGCACGCCTTTTTCCGCTTCTTCATCCTGATCAAACAAAGGAAGAGGATAATCTTGCAAGGAAATCAAGGTCACTTCACAATCCAGCAAACTAAGCTGTTTGGCCATCGCTCCTGCCAATGTCGCGTTGAAACTGCCTGACCGGTTGGAGCCAGCAAAACAAAGAAGTTTTGGATGAGCCATCTATTCTGTCCTTATCAAGAATATAGAAAAGTGCCAAAGCCTTTATGAGAAAGACCCTTGATCTCCATCATGTGCGATGCCAAACAGCGATTTCAAGTATATTTGCGTAAAAATAACGCCGGATGCCAACGGCATGAAAAAATGAAGAGAAAATAATGCTTCCCAGCTATGAAACCGAGCGCTTGATATTACACCCACGCACACTGAATGATCTGGAAGATTGCCTTGCCATGGATCTTGACCCAAAAGTGGTTCAATATATCCGTCCCACAGAAGATGAAGAAACACATCGTGCCTTCTTAAAAGAGCGTTTAGCTGTGAGATATGAGACAGGTTTGGGATTTTGGTCGGTTTTCTTGAAAAATGACAAAGGCCACAAAGGCTCTTTCCTTGGCTGGGTCTTGCTGGTGCCCTTGGCCGGACAAGGGCCGGAAATAGAAATCGGCTATCGGTTTCTCCAAAAAGCATGGGGCAAGGGCTTTGCCAGCGAAGCAGCGCGCTCTATCCGTGATCATGCGTTCACGCAACTGGATTTAGAGCAAATCGTTGCGGTCACTCATCCCGACAATAAAGGCTCGCAAAATGTTTTGAAAAAACTGGGTTTACAGCAAGGGCAAGACAGATTTGCCTATGACCAAATCTTGCCTTTCTTTGCTTTATCACGAGAGGATTGGAAGAGGCTGAAGTCTAATTCTGATAGCGCCGATAAACCCAAACCCGCGCAGGCGGCAAATTGCCAACCACCCAATTGCTGACTTCCAGATCAAAATGCCCGGCTTTTGTTGGCACAGGCGGCACAAGAGCATAAGAAAATTGAATGAAAGGCGCACCCGGTGCCAAAGATTTCAGGCAAAGATCAATCAAACGCTTGCGCTGGGGCATAGGCTTGGTGAAAAGCGGCAGGGAGGAAACCACAGCAGCCAAAGGCTCATGCATATAATCTTCGATCAGGGTCTCAAAACGATAGGCATCCCCCTGTACAACCGTTGCGCCTGCAAAACGATCAGACAGAATATCGACAAATTGGCTGGAATATTCAACCGCAATCACCCTTTTGGGATCAATACCCCGCTCCAAAACAGCATGGGTCACAGCGCCCGTTCCCGGTCCCAGTTCCAAAATATTGCCAGATTGCTCAGGATTGATATAGCTGGCCATACGACGGGCAAGAGCCGGACTGGACGGCGCAACCGCTCCTGTTTTGAGAGGATTGTCAAACCATTGCTGTAGAAAGCGAATTTCATCGGGCAGACGCGCTTTCAAACTGGCATTACGCAACTGTTTTAACATAACATCCTCACGCATATATCCATCGAAAAGACAAGCCTAACAACTTGCCATGGCGATGATATGACGCCCCATAAAACACAAATCCCTAATCATAAATGTAGGAAAGCTAGGACAAAATGTGAAGAGCTTTTGCAATAATCTTTAAAAATTATAAATGATAAATCAGTTGAACAAAAGAAAAGGCGGCATTTCAAGCCGCCTGTCTTCATTGATTGAGCTTTCTTCAAAGAAAGAAACATCATTCAGAAATTTTCTCGAAGAAATCTTTCACACGCGCAAAGAAACCAGAGCTGTCTGGATGATTGTCTTCATGAGAAATCTGCTCAAATTCCGAGATAAGCTCTTTTTGGCGCTTTGTCAGCTTGCGCGGCGTCTCAACATCCACCTGAATATACATATCGCCATATTGGGCCGAGCGCAGAACCGGCATACCCTTGCTGCGTAGGCGGAATTGCTTGCCCGATTGTGTGCCTTCCGGCACTTTGACGCGGGTTTTGCCACCCCCAACAACAGGCACCTCAAACGAGCCGCCCAAAATTGCGGTAGTCATGGAGATGGGTACCTTGCAAAAAATATCCGAGCCATCGCGCTGGAACAAATCATGAGGTGTCTGGCTGATAAAGATATAAAGATCGCCAGATGGACCGCCACGTACACCGGCTTCCCCCTCGCCTGACAGGCGAATGCGGGTGCCATCTTCAATCCCGGCAGGAATATTGACCGACAGGGTACGATCCTCTGTTGTGCGGCCAACACCACCACAGAGGATCGTACCCTGTCGGTCAATATTCCTGCCGGG
>JAOXSG010000077.1 GCA_025800105.1 Cohaesibacter sp.
GACAGTCAAATGCCCGAGGGTTGGGTGAACTGCCCCACATCCCCCCTTCCTTCGCGCTTAACATGAGTAGATGCATGGTTATTCAGGGTGTAAAGAGCAAGTGCAACGTATGCAGTGCAAACACACGTATGCAGTGAAACGTAAAAAAAAGGTCGGGGGATTAATGTCAACCGAAGGGAAGGGGCGGGGGAGGTGGGGGGGGGGGGTTGTGAAACCCAAGAAAGAAATGTTTAACCAAGCAACAGTAGGCGACAATCCTGCTGGTGTACGTTGAATCAAATTAGTGCGCTAGTCAGTTTAACAAATAAAAATGGACTTCATGAAGCAGGTTGAGACCAATACAATTGAGATTTTATATGTTTAGGTACTATGAATTTATTTCCGGCTAACCAAACCAACCTTCTTTAGGTAAAATAAATAAAATAACAAAGGGAAACTAAATATTTAGTACAGACGTACAAGCATCGTCGGAGCATCTCCGGATTGAATCGGTCGCCTTCGGGAAATGACCATC
>JAOXSG010000112.1 GCA_025800105.1 Cohaesibacter sp.
AGCGTCAGGCGCTGTGCATCCCAGTTCCTTGAAAAGCCAAGCTCTGAATTTTCTGACTTTGGATTTTTTAAGGCTGGATGGCGGACAGACGAAATAAGAGCCATAACCGGTCGGGATTTGCAAGTCAAAGGGCATGGTCAAACGGTTATGAGCCACATCCTCGCGCCCCAAAACCACGCGCCCCAGAACAATTCCAGCTCCATTGACCGCTGCATCCAGCACATGGTCAGCATGGCTAAAGCGGATCCCTTTTTCTCCATTGACCTTTTGCGCTCCAGCCAAATGCAACCAGTCTGTCCAGCCGATTGGCGGGCCGATCATGCTGGTAGAATCATCATGGAGCAATGTGTAATTGACCAGATCATCGGGTTCCTTAAGCGGGCCATTCTTTTCAACCAAGGAAGGGGCCACCATCGGAGCCAGATATTCGTCAAACATTTTCTCCACATGCAGCTCGGGATAGTTTCCTGCCCCAAATCGCAAGGCGACATCCACGCCATCGCGTTCAAAATTGGTGAAGGCCAAAGTCGCAGACAGGCGCAATTCCAGTTCGGGGTGATCATCAGCAAAGCGATAGAGCCGTGGCGCCAGCCATTTGGCCGCATGGGACGGACCACAGGACACCACAATGATGGTATCATCCTCGTCTCGCTGTAATTGCGCCACGCTTTGCTTGAGCAAGCGAAAGGCTTCTGCAATGTCGGCTCTGATCAATTCCCCTTCTCTGGTCAGGCTGACCTGTCGATTGCCGCGTATAAAGACGGCAACGCCAAGATGCTCTTCCAAACTTTTGATCTGATAGGAAAGTGCTGAGGGCGTTACATGCAATTCATCAGCTGCTTGCTGAAAACTCAAATGGCGGCTGGCTGCTTCAAAGGCACGCAATGCATTTAAAGGTGGCAGGATCATCGCACAGCTCTCAATTCAAATTATTTTAAGTCAGTCTTGAGAATTACCCGTTTGCCAGATGGTTGGCAAGGTCTTTATGGTGAGATCAGAAAATGAGATTTTAATGCTCTATCTTAAAAAATCTCATCAATCCTTTGAAATTAAATGGGTATGGATGACTATGATATATTCTTCTCAAGGTGATCTAAAATCAGCTCTGTTAAAAAGACGGCATGAGCGTTCCCGTCAATTCAGAAAAATTGTTCTATTCCTTTTGTCATTTTTCTTTTCCCGTGCGCAGGAAAAGCCAAATCTGTCTTTACGGCACAACCGAGGGGCAGATTTGTGCAAGGGCTGATACTCTCTTTGTTTGATGATAAGAGATTGGATGCCAAAAGACGACCGCAGTCATCAGACTGCGGTCGTCTTGTCATGTGTCGGTATGGTGCCATAAAGGCTTATTCGATGATGATTTGCGGGGCTTGTCTGCCTGCTCCGGCCAATTCTTCGGCCATCGAGCGGGCAATCTGTCGATAGATGGTGGAATGTTCGCTGTCGGCATCTGTTGCCACGATTGGGCGACCGGCATCCGAGCGCTCTCGAATATCCATATGCAAAGGCACTTCTCCGAGGAAAGGCACGCCAATTTTTTCTGCAATTTCGCGCGCACCACCATGACCAAAGATATCATGACGATCGCCGCAGGATGGGCAGAGGAAATAGCTCATATTCTCGACCACCCCAAGGATCGGAATATTGACCTTTTCAAACATGGCAATGCCTTTGCGGGCATCCAGCAAGGCCAGATCCTGAGGCGTGGAGACAATGACAGAGCCAGAGAGCGGCACCTGCTGGGCCATGGTGAGCTGAATATCGCCAGTGCCAGGTGGCATATCCACCACCAGCACATCCAATTCGCCGTCAATATCCCATTTCACGTCGCGCATCATTTGCGTCAGCGCCGAGACAACCATAGGCCCCCGCCAAATCATTGGCGTATCTTCATCGACCAAAAAGCCAACGGACATGGCTTTCAGTCCAAAGCCTTCCATGGGTTTGAGGATTTTATCCTGATAGGCCATTGGGCGGCCTTTGATGCCCAGAAGACGGGGAATGGATGGCCCATAGATATCGGCATCCAGAATGCCGACTTTCAAGCCATTGGCCTGAAGCGCCAAAGCCAGATTGACCGATGTTGTTGACTTGCCAACACCGCCTTTGGCCGAAGAAACGGCGACAATATGTTTGACGCCTTGTACATCCAGTTTATGCCCCCCTGCCCCTTGTGCGGGCTTGGCGGCGGGGCCTGCTGGCTTTGCAGCCGGTCTTGGTGGCGGTGGGGTGGCTGAGGCTGTGCCGGGTCTTTTTTCTGCAGTCAGCGCCACCATGACTTTTTCAACACCGGGCAAGGCTTCGACCACCTCTTGGGCTTTTGCGCGCAATGGTTCCATGGCTTGCGCCTGCTCGGCATCAACTGTCAGCGAGAAAATAATGGACCCTTCATTGATAAAAATATCAGAGACCATGCCAAGCTCGACAATATCCGGGCCGCCGGATTGGAGTTTCAGCTTTTTCAAGACTGTCAAAATATCGTCTGATGTCACTTTGCTGCCTGCTGGCGCTTTATTTTTATTCCAGAACACGGAGCCGTCCCTCACTTTGCTGTCTGCCTTGCGGCACCACTTATGCCATGCTGTATTCTTCTTTTCGCCGGGGTAGGAAAAGAAGCCAGCATATGCGCTTGCCATTTGTCTTATCCCTTTTGCCCTGCTGTTTGAAACAGGTCAATCTCTAGGGGTATTACAAGCCTATGATCCTCATGTTGGGGGAGCTTTGCGCTTCGTCAAGGCCTGTGTCGCTTTTCTATTTCGTCATGTCGTATGATTGCTCTGATAGTGGTTGCTTGTGTGTAAGCTGGTTGTTTGAAAGGGAGACTATTTTGGTCAGGGCCGATTTTCTCTTATAATTGCCTTTTGTTTTTCCTGTGCGGGTTCGAGATAAAAAGACAATGACAAAAAGCCTTCATCATTACAGCCCCTCTGATCTTGCCGCTTTGGACAAGGCAGCGATGGAAGCCAGCGAAGCCGGATTTCGTGGGCAATCTGTTGCGTCCAACCGCTGGGCGCATCGCACCCTTGGTCTTGTGCTGGCTGGTGGACAATCCAGCCGCATGGGCGGACCGGATAAAGCCGGTCTGATGCTGGAAGGGCAAAGTCTTTTATGCAGGGTTGAGGCGCGCCTTGCGCCGCAAGTGGGCAATCTGGTTGTCAGCAGCAATAGGGATGCCGCTTTGCTTGATAGTGAGGCGACCATTTTGCGCGATCGAATCGAGGGCTATGCCGGTCCTTTGGCGGGCATTTTAACCGCTATGCGCTGGGCCGAGAAAGCTGTCCCACAGGCCTATTGGATTGCCTCTGCCGCTGTCGACACGCCCTTTTTTCCGACAGATCTGGTGGATCGGTTTGTGATGGCGATGGGCGGGCCAGAGCCTTGTATTGTTCTGGCACAATCAGGAGAGCGCAAACATCCTGTTTTTGGTCTTTGGCCGATCCGGCTTGCGGACAGTTTGGAAGCTTTTTTGAACGAAGGCAATCGCAAGGTCGGCTTATGGGCAGAGAGCCATTTGAACAGCCGGGCCATTTTTCGCGGCCCTGTTCTGGATGATGATATTGAAATCGATCCTTTTTTCAATATCAATGAACCAGATGATCTGGATGTGGCGCGCGTGATTGCGCAGGAATTGGATTCTTTGGCATAAAGACCAGATATGGATCAAGGTGGAGGCAAAAGCATGAATGCGCGCGGTTTCTTTAACAATCATGGCCATCGGGTTTTTGGCGTAACGGGCTGGAAAAATTCCGGCAAAACCACGCTTGTGGTGCGTTTGGTCGAAGAATTGGTGCGCAGAGGCTATAAAATTTCCACCATCAAACATGCCCATCATCAATGCGATATCGACAAGCCGGGGGCTGACAGTTTTCGCCATCGTGAGGCAGGGGCAGGAGAAGTGGCGCTGGTTGCGGCGGGCACACGCTGGGCGCTTATGCATGAATGCCGTGATGAGCCAGAACCTTTGCTGGGTGATATTTTGCCTAAACTTTCGCCATGCGATCTGGTTCTGATTGAAGGCTATAAGAGCGAAGGCTTTCCCAAAATTGAAGTCAGACGTGCAGAGGCCAAACATCACGAGCCTTTGGCCCCAAAAGACAATATGATTGTCGCCCTTGCCAGTGATCATCCCAAGGATCTGGATGGCGCACAAGGTTTGCCTGTTTTTGATCTTGATGACATTTCATCCATTGCCGACTTTGTTGTCGAGCATAGTCAATTGCCGGGCCGCAACTGACCCCTTTGTGTTCTTGCGCGCATCACTGAGGTAAAATGTCGCAACACAAGTCGGCATTTTACCGGCAAAGATAAGCAATTTATCATATCAAACTGTGCCTTCCGGTAAATTTTTTGGTCCACCATGGCTCCAAAATATGCGACTTTTCCACCAAAGCAGCATAAAATTTCACAAGGCAGTGCTGTGGTACATTAAAATTTTGCAAAGACCTTGTGAATGCGTGCATTGTGAGGCCAAAGACCAAGTTTGCATTTCCCTATTGTCAATAAGACTAAAATAGTGGGAATATGCAAACCAAGCGCAGCCCCTTAAAGGTATGCGCACTTCAAGAAGGCCCATAAAGGTCCAAGCATTATACAATATGCAAGAGGGAAGAAATCCATGCATTTCATGAAAAAACTGGCACTGACAGCTGCTACTGTTCTTATGGTTTCCGGCGCGGCACAAGCTGCTGACAAGCTGCGCATCGGGACCGAGGGTGCTTATCCTCCATTCAATACCCTGACCAAAGACGGCACGCTGGTCGGCTTTGACATTGATATTGCCAACGCACTTTGTGCGGAAATGAAGGTTGAGTGTGAATTTGTTGTTCAGGATTGGGACGGCATGATTCCTGCCCTGATGGCCAACAAATTTGATGCTGTGATTGCATCCATGTCCATCACCGAAGAGCGTTTGAAGAAAATCGACTTTTCCGAGAAATATTACAACACTCCTCCTGCTCTGGCGGTTCCAAAAGATTCCGACATGAAAGATGCCTCTGCGGCTTCTTTGAAAGGCAAGCTGGTTGGTGCGCAATCTTCCACCACCCATTCCGAATATGCCGAGAAGAAACTGGAAGGCATTGAGCTGAAGCTTTACCCAACCCCTGATGAGTTCAAGCTGGATATTGAAGCTGGCCGTCTGGATGCAGTGATTGAAGATGTGACTGTGCTTGGCGAATGGCTGAAGTCTGACAAAGGCTCTTGCTGTAAAATGCTGACCCTTTTGACCCCGGATCCTGTTATCAATGGTCAAGGCGCTGGTGTTGCTGTTCGTAAGGGCGAGACCGAGCTTGCAAACAAGTTTTCTGCTGCCATCAAAGCCTTGCGCGCCAATGGCAAATATAAGGAAATCAATGACAAATATTTCGACTTTGACGTCTATGGCGGCGAATAAGTCCTTGTGTTGATTTGATATTGCCCGGCGGGTTTCCCGCCGGGTTTCTTATAGGATGGCAGATCGCGCATGGAATTGTTATCGTTACTCTCATATGGTTCCGAGGGCTGGGGAGATGAGATATTAGCCAGTATCGGGGTGACCATATCCCTTGCCTTGGCCACGCTTCCTTTTGGCTTGTTGCTTGGATTTTTACTGGCGCTTGGTATCAATTCTCGCGAAAGCAGCCTGCAAATTTCCGCCAAGATTTTTACGACAATCTTTCGCGGATTGCCGGAATTGCTGACCCTGTTCATTGTCTATTATGGGGCGCAAATTCTGGGCAACTTCCTGTTTCAGACTGTCTTTGGCACCACAATCGAGATCAATTCCTTTGTTGCGGGTATGGTTGCGCTGGGCTTTGTGTTTTCTGCCTATGCCAGTGAAGTTTTTCTCTCGGCTTTCAAAGGCATCAATCAGGGGCAATATGAAGGATCTGCCGCTTTGGGTCTGTCCCGCTTTCAGACCATGCGCCTTGTCATCATTCCACAATTGATCAAGCTCGCCTTACCCGGTCTTTCCAATCTCTGGCTAATTTTGTTGAAAGAAACCTCGTTGGTCTCGGTCATTGGCCTTGCCGATGTTGTGCGCATCACAGGGGTTGCTGCACGGGTTGAGAAAGAGCCATTTCTGTTTTTCAGCCTTGCCTGCCTGATTTATCTGGCACTGACTTTCCTGTCTTCTGCCGGGCTTGAAAGAATCGAAAAGAATGCAAGACGCGGGGAGGTTCGCTCATGAGTGACGCTTATGTCGCACAAGAGATGATTGCTGCGCGCCCTCGCCCCAATGAAGTTCGCAAAGCAGACTGGACGTTTGCCAGACTGTTGGGCAGTTTGAGCATTCTGTGCTGGATTGCTGCGGGCATTGGTCTCGTTGTTTTTCTGATCACATCCTATGATCAGAGCCAGATAGACAAATATGCTCCGCGCTATTTTGATGGCTTTTTGACCACCATGAAACTGGTGGCGCTGTCCGTTTCCATTGGTGCGGTCTTGTCCTTGCCCATCGCCTTTGGCCGCATGTCATCCAATAAAATTGTGCGCAATCTCAGCTTTGGCTATATCTATTTCTTTCGGGGCACGCCGCTTCTGGCGCAATTGTTCCTGTTTTATTATGGCTTTGGCTCTTTCCGACATTTTTGGCAAGATCTAAATCTGTGGTGGTTCTTCCGTGACGCCTGGTCCATTGCGCTGTTGTCCTTTTCGCTCAATACAGCGGCCTATCAGGCAGAGATTTTGCGCGGAGCCATCATGAATGTGCCAAAAGGCCAGCATGAGGGTGCGGCGAGCCTTGGCCTGCCGCCTATGGTGACCTTTTTCAAGATTATCCTGCCGCAAGCCCTGATTGTTGCATTGCGCCCCTATGGCAATGAGATTATTTTGATGATCAAAGGCTCGGCAGTGGTCTCGATTGTCACGATTTTTGATCTTATGGGGCATACACGGCGCGCTTTCTCGCAAACGCTGGATTATCAGACCTATCTTTATGCCGCCATTTTCTATCTGCTTGTGGTGGAAATCATGCGCAGGCTTTGGGATTTGCTGGAGCAT
The DNA here is from genome assembly GCA_025800105.1 of Cohaesibacter sp. GTDB lineage: Bacteria > Pseudomonadota > Alphaproteobacteria > Rhizobiales > Cohaesibacteraceae > Cohaesibacter. The sequence goes on from JAOXSG010000112.1 coordinate 6,982, forward strand.
CGGCTAACGCGCCATTTGCGCCGCTAAAAGATCTTTATTTTGCAATCCCGGCTCAAGCGCTTGAGCCGGGATTTTTCTTGCCTTCTGTCCGATAGCAAAATGCAGCCCAAGAGAAGCACCAAGAGAGGGCGTGTTTTTTGTGGTCAAGCGCTTGAGCTGCGCAGTCAGCGCATTTTCTAAGTGACAAGAGAGCGGGCAATTGCTAGCAATTGCCAGTCACTTTGACATCCAATCCTTTTTTCAGCCGACCGAGACGACAATGCCAGATCTTCTGCTTGAGCTTTTTTCCGAAGAAATTCCTGCCCGTATGCAACGCAAGGCAGCCGATGATTTGAAAAAACTGATCACCAATGGTCTGGTTGATGCGGGTTTGAGCTATGAAGGGGCGCGGGCCTTTGCAACCCCTCGCCGCCTAACTCTGGTTGTCTCTGGCTGCTCGGCTGGCTCGCCTGATATTCGTGAAGAGCGCAAAGGGCCACGCGTTGGTGCGCCGGAAAAAGCTCTGGCCGGGTTTTTGCGCGGGGCTGGTCTTGCCAGCATTGACGAGGCAAGCATCCAGTCTGACCCCAAGAAGGGTGATTTTTATGTGGCTGTGATCAACAAGCCGGGCCGCAAGGCGGAAGAGATCATTGCCGAGCTGGTGCCTGAGACCATTCGCAAATTCCCATGGCCAAAGTCTCAAAAATGGGGTGTTGCCGGAGAAGGTGCCTTGCGTTGGGTACGTCCACTGCATTCAATTGTCTGTACCTTTGGCATAGAGAGCGAAGCACCTGAGGTTATCAGCTTTGAAGTGGATGGCATTGTCTCTGGCAATCAGACACAGGGCCACCGTTTCCATGGCAAGGCGCCTTTTGCGGTCAAGCGCTTTGACGATTATGAAGCAGAGCTAAAAGCACGCAAGGTCATTCTGGATCTGGATGAGCGCAAAAGCATCATTCTCAATGACGCCAAGACCCTGGCTTTTGCCCAAGGGCTGGAACTGGTCGAAGATGGTGGCCTGTTGGAAGAAGTCGGTGGTCTTGTCGAATGGCCCGTTGTCTTGATGGGCTCTTTTGATGAAGACTTTTTGGATATGCCCGATGAGGTGATCCAGACCTCCATTCGCGAACATCAAAAATGCTTTGTGCTGAAAGACCAGAAAACCGGCAAATTGGCGAATAAATTCGTGCTGGTATCGAACCTGATTGCACCAGATGATGGCGCGACCATCGTTTCGGGCAATGAAAAGGTTGTGCGGGCGCGTTTGTCGGATGCCAAATTCTTCTGGGAAACTGATTTGAAAACCGGCTTGGAGACCCGTCTTTACAAGCTGGATAGTATGGTTTTCCATGAAAAGCTGGGCACGCAGGCCGAGCTTGTAGAGCGCTTGGTTGCGCTTTCTTCCAGCCTCGCCCCGATTGTTGGTGCCGATGCTGACAAAGCCGCCCGTGCCGCCAAATTGGCCAAGGCTGATCTTGTCTCGGATATGGTGTTTGAATTTCCAGAGCTTCAGGGCCTGATGGGCCGCTATTATGCGCTGGCCCAAAAGGAAGAGGCTGCGGTAGCCCAAGCCATTGAAATGCATTATAAACCGCAAGGTCCATCGGATGATGTGCCAAGTGATCCAGTTGCCGCTTGTGTGGCGCTTGCTGACAAGCTGGATCTGTTGACCGGCTTTTGGGCCATTGATGAAAAGCCAACCGGCTCCAAGGATCCTTTTGCCTTGCGTCGTGCGGCTCTTGGTGTCATCCGCATTCTGGAAGCCAATGATATCCGGCTTTCGCTGTTTGATATTTTCGAAGCAGCGCGCCCCGGCTTTGCACAAAGCAACGATTTGATGGGCTTCTTTGCTGATCGTTTGAGTGTGCATCTGAAAGACAAAGGCGCACGTCATGATTTGATTGATGCTGTCTTTGCCCTTGGCAATCAGGATGACATTTTGATGATTTCCAAACGCGTTGAGGCTTTGGGGGAGTTTCTGTCCAGCGAAGATGGCGTCAATCTGTTGGCAGGCTTCCGCCGAGCGGCCAATATTTTACGGGCCGAAGAGAAAAAATCTGGCGAACGCTTTAGCGGACAGGTGGAAGAAGCGCATTTGCATGAAGCAGAAGAAATTGCCCTTGCTGCTGCCATTGACAGCGCACGCTCGGCTGCAACAAAAGCAGTTGAGCGCGAAGAGTTTGAGGCAGCCATGTCGGCTCTATCGACCTTGCGCGCCCCGGTTGACGCTTTCTTTGACAAGGTTTTGGTGAATGACGAAAGAGCCGAGGTTCGCCAGAACAGGCTCAAGATGCTGAACCAGATCCGAGAAACCACCCGAACGGTGGCGGATTTCTCGAAAATTTCCGGATAAAATCAGGCGGCCTTGAGCCGCCTTTTTTCTTGTCTTTTCAGCTGCATTCAAGGAGACAACAAGGTGACTATTCTTCGCACGGTTCAGGACTTAAGAGCGCTTTATGATCTTCCAAAGCCAATTCCCGTGAATAAGGAAATTGATCATCTGGATGGCTATTGCCAACGTTTTATTGCTCTGTCGCCTTTTGCCATTCTCGCAACAATGGGTAAGGATGGCTTGATTGATATTTCTCCGCGCGGTGACGCACCGGGTTTTGTCGCAATAGAGAGTGAGACCTGCTTGCTGCTCCCTGATAGGCGCGGCAACAACCGGATTGATACATTGCTGAATTTGGTCGAAAATCCGGCCTGTAGCCTTTTGTTTCTGGTGCCCGGTATGGATGAGACCTTACGGGTGCAAGGTATGGCTCAAATTGACAGCGATCCCTTGCTGTGCGAGCGCTTTGTCATTCAAGGCAAAGTCCCCAAAAGCGTCTTGCGCATTCAGGTACGGGAGGTCTATTTCCAATGCGCCAAGGCTTTGATGCGATCCAAATTATGGACTGGAGACTATGCGATTGAGCGCAAGGATTTCCCTGCTATGGGTGAGATTATGAAGGCGCATACCCAATTGCCGGTCAAGGCCGAGACGCGCGAAGAAATGCTCGAACGGTATAAAGACATCATGTATTGATGGATCGTTTCTCTATCAGACAAAATTGTTTCCAGACAATATGATGGCCTGACAAAGCGGATTGGCTTGTCTATTGTCAGAGCCAGTAAAAATGGGCCGCTGCATGGCCAAGAGAATAAGAGCTTGAGGAGAGAGAAATGGCGAGAGTAGCCTTCATTGGTCTTGGTGTGATGGGCTATCCCATGGCGGCGCATTTAAAGCATAAAGGCGGGCATGATGTCATCGTCTATAACCGCACTGTCGCAAAAGCACAAAAGTGGGTAGAGGAGCATGGCGGCACATATGCACAAACCCCGGCAGAGGCAGCAGACGGGGCCGATTTTGTCTTTGCCTGTGTTGGCAATGACGATGATTTGCGAGCGGTGACCACTGGCGCAGACGGAGCTTTTGCCACGATGAAAGCTGGCTCTATTTTTATTGATAATACAACGGCTTCGGCTGAAGTTGCGCGGGATTTATATCAAGATGCCAAAGATATTGGCGTTGGTTTCATTGATGCGCCGGTCTCTGGTGGGCAAGCCGGGGCTGAGAATGGGGTTTTGACCGTGATGTGCGGTGGCGATGAGGCTATCTTTGCCAAAGCCAAGCCGGTGATTGATTGCTTTTCGCGCATGGTTGGCCTGATGGGTGCGTCCGGCGCGGGCCAATTGACCAAAATGGTCAATCAGATCTGCATTGCCGGATTGGTTCAGGGCCTATCAGAAGGCGTTCATTTTGCGCAAAAAGCCGGACTGGATGTGGATGCCGTCATTGATGTGATTTCCAAAGGCGCAGCAGGCTCCTGGCAAATGGAAAATCGCGCCAGCACCATGGCCAAAGGGGAGTTTGACTTTGGCTTTGCCGTTGATTGGATGCGCAAGGATTTATCGATTGTCTTGGACGAAGCCCGCAATAATGGTGCACGTCTGCCTGTGACTGCCAGTGTCGATCAATATTATGCTCAAATTCAGGGGATGGGCGGCAACCGTTGGGATACTTCCTCATTGATTGCCTTGCTGAATAGGGATTGATCGCTCAACAGGATAGAAAAGGCCGCCCATCCTTCCTTTGACGATATGCTTGTCCGAGTTCGGTTCCCTCACTCGGGCATATCTTGTGGCGGCAACCGCTGGGATACATCATCGCTGATTGCCTTGCTGAATAGGGATTGATCGCTCAACAGAAGCTCATTCTTTATAAAAACAAGAAAGCCCGCCTCTTGATCAAGAGAGCGGGCTTTTCTTTGTTTGGCTTGCATAAGGCAAGCACCAAGGGAGCCTAACCTTTTGTGTCGCAAGAAGGTCAGCGAGGCTCTTTTTCTGGCAGATAATTCAATGGCAAAGCCGTTGTATATTTTATCTGCTCCATTGCAAATGTAGTGGAGATATCGCCCACTTCAATGCGATTGATGAGTTTTTTATAAAAAACGTCATAGCTTTCGATATCAGGCACCACGACGCGCAAGAGATAATCCACCTGACCGGCCATGCGATAAAATTCCACCACTTCGGGAAAATCGCGGATCACATCGGAAAAGCGCTTGAGCCATTCGGCTGAATGTTCGCTTGTTGTCACAGCAACAAAGGCGGTGACTTTGGCATTGACCTTTTCGGGGTCCAGGATCACCACGCGCCCTGTAATGACGCCCTCTTCTTCCATTTTCTGGATCCGACGCCAGCATGGCGTGGTAGACAAGCCAACCCGACGGCCAATTTCTGCCACGGGCATGGTCGCGTCTTCCTGAAGGATTTGTAAAATTCGGCGATCAAGACGGTCCAGCATTTTAGTCTACCTTTTAGAACCCTAAATTAGAAATTTCATTCCAACAGACATTTCATATCGTCTAATTTATGGAATTTCATTCCTAAATTCAAGTATATATCGCAACGAATGGCTTATTGATCCTTATTAGCCTTAATTTTCCTTCTTTCAAAAATTAGCATCCAATGTATAAAAAAGCAGCGCGTCTTGTTAGACACTTGATGACTTGGCGGCCAATCGGTCTAAAATTTTCCAGCAATATCAAGCAGTCAGCTGTTTTACTTCTCGTCTTAGCAAGGGCAAAACCTGCTCTTCAAACCACGGATTGCGCTTTAACCAGCCGGAATTTCGCCAAGATGGATGGGGCAAAGCAAGGAGGCGTGGTTTTTGTGACTTATGCCATATATCAACCGCATGTCGCACGGTTTCGGTCAGATTTTTCTTCTTTTGGGCCTTCATATGATAATTTTGCGCATATTGGCCGATCACCAGCAATAATTCGATTTGTGGCATCAGCGTGAAAAGCTGGTCATGCCATTGGGTTTTGCATTCTTTTCTAGGGGGAAGATCACCCCCTTTTGCATCCCAGCCGGGAAAGCAAAAGCCCATGGGCACAATGGCAATCTTGCCCTCATCATAAAAGATGTCTCGGTCAATCCCCATCCATTGGCGCAAGCGATCACCGGACGGGTCATTGAAGGGAATGGAGCTTTCATGGACGCGAATACCCGGTGCCTGTCCAGCAATGCAAATGCGCGCTGTGCTGGAGAGCCTTACGACCGGGTTTGGCTCATGGGGCAATGGGGTGCTGATGGGCTCATCCCGACAAAGGCGGCATGAGCTGATTTTTTGGTGCAGCGCCTGTAAATCATTCTGGTGTTTATCTGCTTGCATCACCCCCTCCTGTCATGTGTATTCTGTTTCAGGTCTGATTGAAGATTTTCTCTTGCTTTTGATTGTGTATTTCCTTGTTACCACAATACCAAAAATTCCAATTTATTCTTTAATATCAGACCTTTAAATTCATCAAAAAACCAATGATTAAAATCGCATTAACCATATTCCTGAGGGGGATTTTAAGACATTTGTTGCAAAGTTGAATAAAAATAACCGTGATGACATGCGCATCCCTTCACAAGAGGCATTCTTTTAGATGGCAGGAGCCCATAGAAGTCGCCATTCGCAGGATCAGGATAACCGGGGCGTCAATAGCAAACGCGCCGCGCGTCGTCGTGCGGTTTTGCGCACTGTGCATGATGTGCGTGAACAGCTGAATACCACAAATGGTTATCGCCCTTCCTTTCAGCATGAATTGATGATGATGTATGCCAAGAACCGCACCAGCGCGTCCTTGGCCATTCCACTTTTGTTGCTGATAGTCGGGGCTGTTTCGACGCTTTGGGCCACCGCTTTGCATACGCTGTGCTGGATCGCGGCTGCCTTTAGTGCGCATATGATGATGTTGTTTTTGGCGCGCAAATTTGAGCATCTTCCCCAAGAAGATCTCAAGCTTGGCGAGTGGAAGCGGCATTTCTTTGTGGGGGATTTGTTTTCCGGCATCATCTGGGCAAGCATTTTGCTGCTGCCAACGCAAAAAGACATCACCTATCTGACAGAATTTCATTTCGCCATCATGTTGATTGTGGTCGCTGTCTCAACCATGTTGTGTTTCACTTTGCCAGCCAATACATGGGCGGGCACAGTGCCCATCTCACTGGTGGTGATCGGCTCAACGGCCTTTAATGCCGACAGTGTCGATATGACCCTATCGCTTCTGGCGGTTGGGTCGATGTTTTTCTTTCTCATGCTGGCAAATCGGTTATATGGCTCGACGCTTGCCATGCTGAATTTTCGCATGGAAAAGGATTTTCTGATTGCAGAGCTGGAACAGGCCAAGGCCATTTCCGATGAATCGCGCCGTCAGGCAGAAGAAGCCAACACAGCCAAAAGCCGCTTTCTTGCCACCATGTCTCATGAATTGCGGACGCCGCTCAATGCCATTCTTGGCTTTTCAGAAATCATGCAAAATGAGGTTCTGGGCCCTCTTCCCAACGAGAAATATCGCGAATATGTCAGCGATATCAACAATTCTGGCAATCATTTGCTCAATCTGATCAATGAAATTCTGGACCTGTCCCGCATTGAAGCTGGCCGTTACAAGCTCAATGAAGAAGCGGTCACCCTTAGCTATGTAGCAGAAGATTGCGAAAATCTGTTGCGCTTGCGTGCGCGCAGCAAGGATGTCACCATTCGGCTGGATCTGGATTTGAATTTGCCCAAACTCTGGGCCGATGAGCGGGCAATGCGTCAAGTGATGCTCAATCTATTGACCAATGCGGTCAAATTCACCCCACCCGGTGGTGAGATTGTCTTATCAGTCAAAGCGACAGAGGATGGCGGCCAATATATTGAAGTTGCTGATACGGGTCCGGGCATTCCTGAAGATGAAATTCCAACGGTTCTGAGCGCTTTTGGGCAAGGCTCGCTTGCTATTCAATCAGCCGAAGATGGCTCTGGCCTTGGCCTTTCCATTGTGCAAGCTTTGGTGCAAATGCATGATGGCTCGTTTGATCTGGAATCGACTTTGCGTGTCGGCACAACGGTCACAGCCAGCTTCCCACCCTCTCGTGTCATGGATGTTTTGCCTCTAGGGCAAGATGACAATCAAGGGCGGATCCAACTGACAAGAGTTGGATGATCTTACAGTTTGTTCGCAGACCATAAAAAAGGCGATCCATTTGGATCGCCTTTTTCTTTGTTTATTTGCACCTATAAACAGGATTTCCTTATGCAGGGCCATCGACGGCGGCTTGCTCAAAGGTTGCCATGCCTTCATGGACCTGAACGGCGGCCTTAATGATGCCTGCGGCAAGGGCTGCGCCGGAGCCTTCGCCAAGACGCATACCAAAATCAAACAGGGCGTCAACATTCATCGCATCCAGCGCTTTTTTATGGGCGCTTTCCGCCGAGACATGGGCAAAGATACAATGATCCAATGCTGTGTTATCCAGTGCATAGAGGACAGCTGCGGCAGAGCTTGCGACAAAACCATCGACAATTACCGGAATATTTTGCAATCGTGCAGCCAAAATGGCGCCAACCATGGCTGCAATTTCGCGCCCGCCCAGACGACGCAAAACCTCCAACGGCTTATCGAGATGGCCCGCATGAAAGGCAATGGCTTTTTCAACGGCCTCGACCTTGCGCTTTAGGCCTTCATCATCGACACCGGTGCCACGACCGCACCATTCTGCCGCATCGCCACCAAAGAGAGCGGTATAAAGCGCCGCTGCAATGGTGGTGTTTGCAATGCCCATTTCGCCAATACACAGAAGATCAGTGCCGCCTGCAATGGCTTCCATGCCAAAGGCGATGGTTCTGGCGCACGCCACCTCGTCCATAGCATCTTCTTTCGTGATATCGCCGGTTGGAATATCAAGCGCCAGATCGAAGACTTTCAAGCCCAAATCATGGGTGATGCAAAGCTGATTGACCGCGGCACCACCTGCGGCAAAATTCTCAACCATCTGCTGGGTGACGGATGCCGGATAGGCCGAGACCCCTTGCTCTGCGACCCCATGATTGCCTGCAAAGACCGCGACGAGCGGGCGCAACACCCTTGGTGGTGCCTGTCTTTGCCATATGGCAACCCATTCCGCCAAATCTTCCAGACGCCCCAGCGAGCCAGCGGGTTTTGTCAGCACAGCGTCACGGGCGCGAACCTTGGCACGCGCATCTTCATCTGGTCCGGCCATTTGGTCGATCAAAGACAGGATATCATCAAATGGTAGTCCGGTCGCAGAAGTGGTCATGGTGTCTTACCCTTTATAATCGCATTCTATAATAGGTGTCTTTGTCTATATTTTGCCAAATTTTCAGGCTTTTTTGCCGCGCTGGTTTATGGCAAGCTTTTTGATGTCCTAGCGCATCTAGGACGCTTGTGCTATCGCCCATGCGTCGAAAGTGCGTCACGATCCCGGCGACAGACTGTGCTATGCACAATAATTGCCCTGATCCTGCGCAGATATAGCGCCAGCATGGCAAAGAGCAAGTCATAATGCGTGAGAGTGACCTTATGTCCGAGAGTAACAAGCCAAAAGAGTCTCAAAGCCAAATGTTTGCAAAGCGTGTTCGCGGAGATTTGCGCATCGTGCTACAAGATTTTCGCGATTGCCTGTCGTTTTTCTCACGCATTCCTGTGACATCAATTCTGGGGCCGGTCAGTGATGGCTTGCCGGAATTTGAGCGCGCCAGCCGTCATTTGCCTCTTGTTGGTTTGTTGCTGGGATTGCTTTCACTGGTGCCAGCCACCCTGTTTGATGCCTTTGCCCTGACCGCGCCTTTGCCCGCTATGCTCTTGGCAGGTCTTACTCTTGCCACCATGGCGCTACTGACCGGTGGCCTGCATGAAGATGGGCTGGCCGATATGGCCGATGGCTTTGGAGGCGGCTATACGATTGAGCGCAAAATCGAGATTATGAAAGACAGCCGTCTTGGCTCCTATGGTGCTTTGGCCTTGCTGTTTTCGGTTTTGATCCGCTTTGGCATTCTCTCCTATTTGTTTGCCCATTATGGGGTCTGGACTGCTGGCATTGCCTTTTTGGCATCGAGCATGGTGTCGCGCGTGCCAATGCTTCATGTGTGGTATGTGCTGCCAGCTGCACGCCTCAACGGCTTATCCTCGGTTGCCGGGCAACCTACGGCGCGCTCCTATGGCATTGGTGTCGGCATAGCCGCTCTTGTCACCGGATGCCTGATTGTGCCCTATTTCGGCTTTGCTGCCGCCTTGTCCGCTTTCATTTTTGTTGCTGTTGCCAGTGGCTATATGGTGTGGCTTTCCAAACGCCATATTCGCGGACAAACCGGGGATGTCTTGGGTGGCTCTCAGCAAATTGGTGAGATTGCCTTTGGTGTCGGCTTGCTTTTGCTTGCCTCTGCTGGATAGGTATTTGCTTATTTTCAGACTTGCCTTTGGCTGTTTTGCCCTTTACCGATATTATTCCTGTTTCTTGATCTCTGTTATTCCCAGATGGTGATGCATGGCGATTTTGTCCCCTTGTGTGAAATCTTGTCGATTGGATGATGAAAGCCAGCTTTGCTTTGGCTGTGGCCGCCATGTGGATGAGATTATGAATTGGCGCTATTACAGCAACAAGCAGCGCACCGCCATCATGGATGAATTGGATGAGCGTATGGCCAAGGCTTTTTCACCCCCTGTTGGCACAGGCTCGTAATTGTCTGTGCGGCTTCCTATATAAAAGCTATCCATTCCTTGAGGCGGTATAGAGGGTTAGAAGCACATGTTATTTTATGTTTTGATGGGTTTGATTATAACCTCTGCTGCGGTCCTGATGTTCAATCATGATGCAGGTGAAGTGTTTGGCTTACCTATTGAGCATGTTGCCAGTGTCACAGTCTTGTCTTCCTTGTTGATTTATCTGGCTGCGGGTCGGTTTGGCTCTGTTGGGAAAATTGCCCAATCCCTTAAACAACTTGCCATTTGGGTCTTGATTGGCTTTAGCCTTATTCTTGCCTATAGTTTTAAAGATGACGCCAAGATGCTTGTAAGCCGTGTTGCCGGGGAGCTGGTGCCGGGCATGGGCATTCCCTCCAGTGCCGGATCTGTGACCTTTCCACGCGCGGGCAATGGGCATTTCATGGTTTTGGCAAAAATCAATGGCTCAGATGTGCCAATGCTGGTGGATACTGGCGCCAGTTCTGTGGTGTTGTCTTATGAAGATGCACTGGCGGTTGGCGTTGATCCTGATCGCTTGCAATTTTCCACCCCGGTCTCCACCGCCAATGGCCGCACCAAGGCAGCCACTATTCGCCTTCGTTCTGTTGATGTGGGGGGAATTGAGCGGGGCCGCATATCAGCCATGGTCTCTCAACCCGGTGCCTTGCGCGAAAGCCTTTTGGGTATGAGCTATCTGGAAAAGCTGGGGGGCTGGTCGGTCAGCAATGATCGCCTGACCCTACAGCCCTGACGCTTATAAGGCCATAAAAAAGCGGATGGATACGACAATCAAAAACACCCCGAATGCGCGAGAGAGAATGCCTTTGGGCAAAGCATGAGCAATTTTTACGCCCAATGGCGCAATCAGGATCGTGATCGGGATGATCAAGGCAACGGCCAATAAATTGACAAAGCCAAGCGAGAAATCGGGCAAGCCCTCCCTGCCCCAGCCAGCCCAGACAAAGCCCAAAGCGCCGGGAATGGAGATTAACACCCCAACCCCGGATGAAGTGGCAACCGCTTGATGAATGGGGCGATTGAACAGGGTCATGAAGGTGTTGTTTAAAACACCGCCCCCAATGCCCATAAGCGATGATAAAAAGCCGATAACAGAGCCTGCAAGGCCGCGGCCAAATGGCCCGGGCAGATCATCCGCCAGTCGCCAGCTCTCCTTGCCCAGCATCATTTTCAAAGCGACCAGCAAAGCGATGACGGCGAACACCGTTTTCAACCCATTGGCCGAGATAGAACTGACAGCCAGTGAGCCAATTACGACCCCGGCAGGCACCGAGATGATGTAATTTTTCAGCAAATCCTGATCCACCGCATCACGGCTTTTGTGGGAAAAATAGGATCGCAAGGAGGTTGGCACAATCACGGCCAGAGATGTGCCCACCGAGATATGCATCCGCACAGCCTCTTCAACGCCCAAAATGCCCAGAAATTGATACAGCACCGGCACCAATACCGCACCGCCCCCAATGCCGAAAATACCAGCCAGAAGACCAGCCACAGCCCCTGCCCCCATCAAGGCCAGCGCAAGGGAGATCAACATGGGATCAAGAGCATCTAACATTTTATTGTCCTGATTGATGGCAAATGGAGCGGGGAGAGTTTGCAGGCCACCGTCCCGTATTGCGCGGCAGCTGTCAAGAGAGCCTAGAACTCATTCCGTTTATCGAAGCGCATCTAAAGCGGCGCTGACCACCTCTGCTCCCGCATCCGGTTTGACCGACTCGACCGTTAAAATCTGCCGCCAGCGGCGCGCGCCGGGGCGTCCCTGAAACAGGCCCAGCATATGGCGCGCAACATGATTGGCGCGCCCACCCTTGGCAATATAAGCCTCAATATAGGGGATCATGGCTTCTGCTGCTGCGAACAGATCAACATCCTGATCCCTTGTGCCATAGATGCGGCGATCAACCTTAGCCAATAGACAAGGCGAATGATAAGCGGCGCGGCCCAGCATAACCTCATCCATGATGGTCAGATGCTGCTCGGCCTCCTCTATTGTTTGAATGCCGCCATTGATGCCAAGAGGCACATGGGGCAAGCGCTGTTTCAGGCGATAGACACGCTCATAATTGAGCGGCGGGATATCACGGTTTTCCTTCGGGCTAAGGCCTTGCAGCCATGCTTTTCTGGCATGGATGGTCAAGGCGTCACAGCCCTCATTCAAGACCTGATCGACCAAAGCATCCAGCGCTTTTTCTTCGTCCTGTTCGTCAATGCCAATCCGGCATTTGACGGTGATGGGAATATCAACCGCCGCCTTCATTGCTCCAACACAGCGCGCAACCAGATCCGGCTCTGCCATCAAACAGGCCCCGAACTTTCCCGATTGCACCCGATCGGACGGGCAGCCAACATTCAAATTGATTTGATCATAACCCCAATCGGCGCAAATGCGCGCGGCCTCTGCCAGCTCTTTAGAGTCCGATGCCCCCAATTGCACAGCAACCGGATGCTCCAGATCATCAAAGCCCAACAAACGCTCCCGATCCCCATGAATAACCGCGCCGGTGGTCACCATCTCGGTATAAAGCAGGGCCTGTTTGCTCAATTGCCGATGAAAATAACGACAATGCCGCGTCGTCCACTCCATCATCGGAGCAACCGAAAACACCTTAGCCATTGATTTTGTTTCTTTTTTTACTTTATTCAACGACTTACCTTTGAATTAATGTTGTACTAAACCAGTCTTTTTCTCTTCATTATTGACTGTTTTTGCCTATGTTGTACCATTATGTTGTACTTAACAACCGAATGTTGTACCGATGGGATCTATTGCAGAAAGAAAGCGTAAGGATGGCTCTATCGCCTATCTTGCGCAGATTGTCATAAAACGATCAGGACGCATTGTCCACCGTGAGAATAAGACATTTGATCGAAGAAAAATTGCAGAAAAATGGCTTATCAAACGTGAGAGCGATCTAACAAACCCGGAAATTCTGAAACAGCAGTCTAGCAAAACACTGGCGGATGCGATTAGGAAATATATCGAAACCAGTCAAAAGCAGATTGGCCGTACAAAAACACAAGTCCTTCGAACAATCATGCAAGACTTCGATATCGCCCAGATGGATTGCATGGATATCACCAGTCAAACCCTTGTTGAATTTGCTGAAGACCTTAATAAAAACGTCTCCCCATCGACCACTCAAAATTATATGTCACACTTGGGAGCAATTTTTACAATTGCACAACCTGCCTGGGGTTTCCAACTCGATAAGAAAGCCCACACCGATGCTATGGCCGTCACCCAACGTCTGGGGCTTACGGGCAAAGGTAAAAGTCGGGAGCGCCGCCCTTCTATAGAGGAGCTTAAAAAGCTTATAGACTATTTTCGAGAAAAAGCACTGAGACGTCAGCAACAAATTCCCATGCACGACATCATCCCGTTTGCAGTCTTCTCCACCAGGCGACAAGAAGAAATCTGTACGATTAGATGGGAAGATCTTGACCGCGATGGAAAACGAGTTCTGGTTCGGGACATGAAAAACCCGGGACAAAAAATAGGTAACAATGTCTGGTGTGACCTGCCAGACCCAGCAATGGATTATATTCTTGCACAACCAGAAAAAGATGAACGGATCTTTCCCTATAATCACCGCTCGATCAGTGGCTCTTTTACCCGCGCTTGCAGAATGACAGGTATTGAAGATCTACGCTTTCACGATCTACGCCACGAAGGGGTCAGCCGCTTGTTTGAGATGGGGTATACAATTCCCCATGCCGCCGCAGTCTCAGGACACCGTTCCTGGTCAAGCCTCAAACGCTATACGCATATACGCCAGACGGGAGACAAATATCAGAGCTGGGAATATGAAAAATAGCCCTTTCAGACAAGATCACTTATCCGCCTTCTCATCAAGCTTACCTTCAATGCGCTTCAGACTGTCAAATATTCGGTCCATAGCTTTGCCATAGCCCTTCATACGCTCTTCCAGCACCATGACACGATCCACCGCATCCCCATAGCCTTTTATCCTATCTTCCAGAACCATAATCCGTGCACGATGCATAAGGTGAGATCCCCACACAGTTCCAACCAGACCACCAACGTAAAATAAATCCTTCAATTCAGCAGTCATAGCCCCTCACCTATTGCTCACATTGCGCTCGGATTAGATCTTGATTGAATTTTAGGTCTTTCAAAAAGGCTTCAGCCCCATTTGGAGCGTCCGCTCTTAAATGGCCATTAGCTTGCAACCATTTACCAAACTCGGTTTTCAGGGCTGGTGAAACGCGTATAACCCGCGCTTCACATAAATTGTCAATCACAGTCTGATTGTGCTGACAGCCTGCAAGAGAAAGACCACTAAAGGCCATCAATAATATCGCCAAGATTGTCTTCATCATTGACCTTATCCCTGATTTCAGCAGCCTTATTTTTGAAATGAATGTGTTCTTTTAGTTGTTTATTTTCCTGCGCCAAGCGCCCACTCTCCCGTAATAAAGAGCGGGCTTGATAATAGCTATAAAGACTGCGCAAAAGTTCACCAAAGAAACCAAGAAAAACGCCAGACAGCCATTCCAACATAATCTTTGCTCCCAAGATTGAGCGCTATGCGTTTTCTTTCTCAGCGATTTCCATATTGAAAATTAGGCGTTCGCCAAACTTGGCTTTAATCACTTCGGCAAGCTTCTCAGAGGTAAGCCCAAAATATTTGACAGCTTCCGGGCTCATCTTGATCACATAATTGGCAACAAGCGCCACAATCTCATGATCAACATCGAAGGAATTCTTCGTTTTGGCCTTTTGAGATAGCACATCAAGCGCCGCACCGATTCCGCGTTCGATTGCCCCATGAAGGCTTTCACGCTGCTTTGCATCAATCTGTAGTCCAAAAAATTTCTTTGCCGCCCATGAAAAAGCACCGACCAGAACAGCAGCAATCACTTCAACAAAGGTTTGGGCAAAACCAGCAGCAACGGACGTTAAAGGTGACAAGTCAATGGTTGCAGCATTAACTGGTGCGATGGAAATAAAGGACAAGACCAAAACTCCCAAAATAGGAAAGAACATTCTTGCAATCATGGATCATCTCCATTGGTTAAGACAAAATAATTTACAAACACACGCTCCCACAGGTTTCCGAGTGGTTGATAAGTTATTGAACAAGCTCCTGCAATTTGGCGGTGGTGGGCGTGCCGGAATAAAGGGTCAAGCTTTTGAGAAGACAGTCATTGCGGCTGCCGGAATAACTATGGCTGATCATTAAATCTGCTAGATCATCGCGATAACTCATGGTCAGATCT
>JAOXSG010000116.1 GCA_025800105.1 Cohaesibacter sp.
CGCTTTTGGTCTTGGAAGTTTTCCTATCCATTTATGAATATCTACTCCACTTCCATCCAATTCCTTTCGATCAGTTTTATACTTCTTATTAGGTCTAACTTTGGTTGATAATTGATCCATTGGTTTTCCAGCAGTATCATAAACGAAAGGAGTAAGTTTTTTCATTCCATAATCTACAGCTTTCTTTTGAAGATTGGGATTTCTCAATAATTCACTAGCACCATAACGACCCATTTCAACAGTTCTCTTAGCCAACCATGGAATTCCATGGTGACACAATGCGTCAGCAGCTATTCCACCAACATCTGCCATTATTCCATCACCTTTTAGGCTTTTTTTTCCCTGATGAATTACTTTTCACATACCGAACTTTCTTTATTCCACAAACAGGGCAATGACAATAAAACTGCTTCTACCATTTTTATCGGTTTGATATCCACTTGGTTCAATACAAGGTGTAACTCTTTTATCTTTGATGCAATAAGATTCATTCATTTTTTATTTAAAGAATATATAATATTATAAATAAAAATGGAAT
>JAOXSG010000117.1 GCA_025800105.1 Cohaesibacter sp.
ATGATATTAGGTCATTCCTTGGGTTAGCATCCTATTATCAGAAATTTATTAAGGGATTTTCTCAGCTAGCTAAACCGCTCACCGACTTGACCAGGGATAAGGTGTCCTGGAGTTGGGGTGAAAACCAGGAAAATAGTTTTCGCTCGCTAAAGGTTGCAGTCACCACCGCTCCCGTACTGCGTCTGCCGGACTTTGAACGCCAGTTCATTGTCACGACAGATGCCAGTGATGTGGCGATAGGAGCAATACTCGAACAAGATTTTGGGTCAGGCTTGCAACCAATAGCATTTGCGAGCAGGAAACTAAATCCCACTGAGATACGCTATTCAGCGTATGAAAGGGAACTCCTGGGGATCGTCTGGGCAATTGGTCAATGGAAGCATTATTTTCAGGCCAATTACCCAATAGTTATTCAGACAGATCACGCTCCCCTTAGGCATCTACCCAACCAGACTTCGGTAAATAGCCGGGTTTGGCGATGGCTGGCGGTCTTGCAGGGATATAATACCGAGATTCGTCATATTCCTGGAAAGAGGAACCCTGCAGATTCGCTCAGCCGTCAACAAGTGGCTGATGCATTGGTGCGGAAAACATCGGTAACTGATGCAAACGCTAGCTATGTACAAAAGCTACGAGTGGCAGAAAATGCCACAGATCAAGAAATTCAAGCTGCATTGATAGAATTATTTAATCAAGGCCCTCAAGGCCCAAGCAAATCAAATTCAATTCAAGATCAAGATCTCCAAGCCCCGACAACGAATGATCAAGATGGCCCTCAAGGCCAGCAAATACATGCTTCAATACTGGCGTCCACTGCGATCTCCAAGATTCAGTTGGACAGCCAAATAAAGAATTTATTATCCTCTGCACTCGAGAGTGAAAATCCATACTCCGAGT
>JAOXSG010000123.1 GCA_025800105.1 Cohaesibacter sp.
CATGGTCAAGTCAAACAATCCGTGAAGATGGATCGATCGCAATGGCTTGACAACCTCTTGAAGACGGGAGATTGGAATGAAATTCGCCGATTGCGCAAAGGACACCGGCCGCAATCCGGGAGGCTCAAAAACGCTGACGGGAATGTTGTTGAATCTGATCAACGGGCTGAAGCTCTTGCATCTTACTTCGAGTCAGTGCAGTGGGCACCACGTGCAACTACAGAGCCACCACATTCAACATGTGATGATCCATTGTTGGTGTCTACTACTTCCATATCCGAGGCCGAAGTAGTTGAATCAGTGAAATCCTTGAAGCGACGGAAAGCTGCAGGTGCGGATGGAATCCCTCCTGAATTTTGGAAGGCTATATGTACACACAATTCACCAGCATGCCGGTGGGCCGTGATTTTGTGCAACAAGGCTTGGAAAGAAGGTTCCGTACCGACATCTTGGCATGAAGCTACGGTGGCAGCTATCTTCAAGAAAGGGGATCCCACTTGTTGTGAAAATTACCGGCGTATTTCTTCGCTTGCGGTTGGTTACAAAATATTTGCAGCAATTTTGCTATGGAGGTTGAAAGATGCAGGTGCTGAGGACCGAATTTGGCCTACACAATTTGGTTTTCGTTCTGGCTCCGGCTGTGCGGATGCACTTTTCATTGCAAGGCGGAAAGTGGAAAATGCATGGGCCCGGAAAGATGGAAACTTGCTCCTCCTGGCCCTGGACTGGGCCAAGGCTTTTGATTCAATTTCCCCTGCAAGTTTGGTCAATGCAATGTCGCGTTTCGGTATTCCATGTCATTTCTGTTCGGTGGTCCGCGGCATTTACAATGGGAGGCACTTCATGGTGCGAGATGGAGGCGTAACTTCCCGCCAGCACGCCCAGTGCTTTG
>JAOXSG010000130.1 GCA_025800105.1 Cohaesibacter sp.
TGACCAAAAATCTGCAAAGTATCCGGGATCAATCTCGTTGGGAAGATTTGCTTGCTGAGTTTGATGTGTGTGATTGTGATGTGGCTTTCTTTACTGAAACGTGGCGATCAGAAAGGCAACAGTGTTTTGAGATGTCGTCAGGGGGCCGCTTCTTCCTGAGCGGTCGTGCTTCCCGGCAAGGAGTGGGCATTGGGATATCTGCACGATTGTGGCGGCTGATTAAGGATGTTTCGTTTCATGCCTATTCTTCCCGGGTGTGCTTATTGAACTTTTCCATTTGTGATTTGAAATTTTCCATGTTGTCCGTATATTTTCCAACATCATGGGATGATGATGCAGAAATTGAGGCTATGTATGAAATATTGCAATTGATTTTGAATGATGTCCGCCGTTCTGGCGCTCGGATAGTGATTGGGGGTGATTTCAATGCCAATGTTGGGAGTGTACAATGGTCTGATGAACAAGACGTCGTGGGACAATGGGGTTCCGGCTTGCGGAATGCTCGAGGCGCTACATTGATCACCTGGATTTTGATGAATGGGTTGCTAATTGCAAGTCGACAATCGCCAACCAACAATGTGGACGACAGCTGGACTTGCCAAAGGGCCATGGATGG
>JAOXSG010000131.1 GCA_025800105.1 Cohaesibacter sp.
CCTTGTGCCTGCTGCGATCATTGCCCGTGAGCTTGGCATTCGCATGATTGATACGGTGTGTGTTGCCTCTTATCATGATTATGAAAGTCAGGGTGAGATGCAGGTGATCAAGGCGATTGATCCAAGTGTGGTGGATGTTGAAGGCGGCGAAGGCGAGGGCGTTCTGATCATTGATGATTTGGTGGATACCGGCAAAACCGCTAAAGTTGTGCGGGCCATGTTGCCAAAAGCGCATTTTGCTACGGTCTATGCCAAGCCGATGGGGCGGCCATTGGTTGATACTTTTGTGACAGAAGTCTCGCAAGATACATGGATTTATTTCCCATGGGATATGGGGCTGCAATTTCAGCCACCGATCACGCATGACCATGCCGGGTAAGCGGTTTTCAGCTTTATAAAACCAAAAAGGGGGCTTTGTGGCCCCCTTCTTGTTTGTGCTTTTTGTGGATGCCAATTTGTCTTGCTTGCAATCTGGCATCCAGATCTGTAGCTATTTGTACATCAGCTTCGCGGGCATGGCGGAACTGGTAGACGCAAGGGACTTAAAATCCCTCGATCTTAGATCGTCCGGGTTCGAGTCCCGGTGCCCGCACCATCTTTTCTTCAAGCATAATATTGCCTCCTATCATGTTGAACGGTAAGGACTTTTGGGGGTTCAAAAATCCGTTTTGGCGATCATAGGTAATGCGGCCAGAAAACGCTAATTTCATCACCATTCTACGCACTGTCAGATTGTCTGAACACCAGAGTTTATAAGGGTTTGATAGGAACCGAAGGGCAAGTTCAAACATTTTCTCAAAACTATGTTTTGACCCTCCAGAATTTTCGAGCTTCTCTTGTGCAATCAGCCTGCTTTTTTCCAGCTCTTCAATCTTGTTCTCAAACGCCGTCGCGACGGTTTGATTGCTGGTTTTCAAGATTCGCTGCACTAGCTGCTCAATTTCCACATCAATGTTTCTGATGCTATCCTTAATATCAGAGACGACTCTTTGACTTTGTTGGTGTCGTTGCGCCCATGCATTTCTAAACATGTCTGATGCCGCAGCAAATGCGCTGGCGTTGGTTTGAGTGATTTGACCAACTCATCAAACTCTCCTTCAAGCTTTGCCCGTTTAATGGACTTGCCATAGCTTTCACAAGGTTTGTGATAACAGCGATAATAAGGATGCTTCTTGCCAGTTTTACTTTTTGACCAACAAGACGTCAAAGGACGGCCACAATCTGCACAAGTCACCAGACCGCGTAAAACAAAATCCTCTCGTATATCTTTACGAGCCGGAGCGTGCCCACCACTTACCAATCTATCTTGCATGCGCTGATAGTCGGATAAGGAAATCAGAGGTTCATGCCTAGCCTTGCGCAGTGAGACATTCCAGTTTGTTGCACTGATGTAGCCAGCATAAACAGGTTGGGTCAGTAGTCGCGTAATGCGGTAGGCTCGTATTTCGCCATTGGGCAGGTCTTTTGGAAAGACAGGTTGGTTTTCCAGATAGCGTTTGACTTCCACCTGAGTTTGTAACGTACCATTCGCAAACAAAGTCAAAGCCTCTTGTATGACAGAAGCCAATGGTTCATCTCGCACCAACTCCCGGCCACCATGTTTGGATTTCTGATAACGATATCCTGCTGGAGCACGAAACACCCAAAAGCCCTGTTCAACTCGTGCTTTCATCTTCTGAATAACTTGTCGCCGATTTTGTTTGCGCTCCAACTCACCCTGAGCAGCAAGAATAGTCTCGATAAACTCACCTTCCGGTGTATCCTCGAACTTAAAGTTCAGGCATTCACGGGTGGCATTGCGAACAGCCATCTCCCGTTTGAGTTTTAGATGAAATTCAGTATCTCGCGCATAGCGTTTTAGGTCGTTGAATACAAGCACATAATTCTGATCTGGCCTGCTATCCATATAGCGCAGAAGTGCCACAATGCCCGGGCGCTTCATAAAGTCGCCTTCTCCTGATACATCGTCAGGAAACACCGCCTCAACCAAATAGCCCCTTCGTCTACAATGTTTGCGACAGCGGTGTTCCTGACTATCAAGGCCGTTACCTTCAATGGTCTGTTTTTTGCCGGATACACGGCAGTAAATCAGCGCTTTGCGCTTTTGTGATCTGAGCTGCATTCAGTTTTTTCTCCTTTCTCGTTGAGGTCTTCAATTAGTGTATTAGCAAGGGCTTGCTGTGTCGCTTCAATGCCAAAGCCTAGGTCTACAAAACCGACCATAATTTGCCAAAGCGTGGCCATGAATTCGTCGATTTCAGTATCAGAAAGGCTCGTATCCTCAAAATGATGTCGATACTCATCAGGGTTGAATTCAAGGGCAAAGCTCTTTCCCCTTGTCTCTATATTTGTTTCATCAATATGGCCATCTGGCGGCACAATCTGATCCGTCATTCTACTTCTCCATTACTGTTTCATTTGCTCTCACTCCTCTTGCTACAAAAAAGAACAATTAGTGAACAAACTAACAGATTAGTGTGATTTTTTCAACGAAATCGCTGGAGAAAAATCAAGCATTTCCGTAACGTTGGAGCTGTTTGATGCTACGATTGTGCCAGTTGGTATTTCTTGGGTAATACAAGGGTAATAGGGAGAAGCTTATGCCGCTCTATGGGTTGGACAGGTTTGACTGGACATTGGCAAATAAGGAAGCACGTCTGGTTCTCTACAGCTTCACCAAGAACCTCTATGACAATGGCCTCATTAACTGGAACAGCTTTCTCGCAGAGGCATTCAAGGGGCAGGAAGCAAAGTATGACGGGTTTCTGGACGGGTTTCGCAGAGGAAATGCCGGGTCACGTAAGTTGGCGTTAGTTACGCAACAAATTGCAAGGCAGTTCCCGGATCGTTCCGATTTACTGATTGAGCAACTCAAGCCTGTTTGGCCAGATAGAAAAAGTGATCACTATTGGAATGATTTCTTACAAGCACACGCAAAGTTTAGTAATCTGGCAGTCCAGCGTGAAACGTCCAACGGACTTCAGATTGTTAAATTTTCTGAACAAGAACCCATTTCTAATGTTCAATTGAAACTCGGTGATGAATTTCGCTTCAAGCTTGATAGCCCGATTTGCGGCTATTGCTTGGCCCTACAAAATATTGGCCATGCATGGTTCAAGCTTCCCCTGTCGCCGCAATCCCCAGTCGTCCCGGTCACCATGGGCGAACAAATTCTACCAGACTACGCCACAGCCGCTCCTTTTTCTGAAGAAGAGGATATTGGCAAACACAAGTTTGTGCTTGTGGTAGCGGGAAACTCTAATCTTATAGAAATGATTACATCAAATCCGATACAGAATTCCGAATTCAGGCAGCTTGCACAAAACCTATCAAATCAGGAAAGCGAATGGATGATATATGCGATCAATGTACTATTCCACAAATAGGATTAGGCATTAATCTTTACCCCTATAGAGCTTAATAATCGGTATGCCTCGCTAAATAAAACAATTTGATCCGCCCTGACTAAAGGTCGGTAATGAGCAATAGCTCGCCTCACTGAATTCAAGCGTCGCAATGAAACCTGAAAATCATCTTGAGTATAAAAGAAGCGATGGAATATTTGCTCCCAGTTATCCTTTCGGCAAATAACATCGGATAGATGCATCAATTCCGCATAATAAATGAGAGGGAAGGAATCTTTTTTCTGTTCATTGTCATTATCCTGTCTCTCCTTCCACTGCCTATAAAGATCGTGGGGTATACGCGTTTTGTACCATCGCTTGCCTGCTATCTTTTGCAACTCTGCGGCAATGAGGTTTCGTAGGTGATTTTCAACCAAGCCCATAAGCATTGAGTGCTGAGAGTCAATCACACCACTGGTATCGCCATTTTCAGATGTTATTGAAGCCATAGGATGGATACTGAAATTAAAACCCGCACTTATCAGGACTTCGGGGTAGGCAGATCTCGAGAATGCAATTAGTTCAGCATTCATTCCTGCATCAAGGATTTTCTCCTCTCGGTCCTCCGCATCCAGTTCTTCTTCAAACGAAACTGGATCACCCAACTCTTCTTCAAAAATATCAGAACTTTGGCGTGCAAATGATTCATCACTTATTGCAATATCGTGCAATCTTGAGATTCTGGCAAAACCTGTAGTAGAAATCCCAAGATGGCTTTCCAACGCCCAATCACCCTCTAAGACTCCAATTCTGTCAATTAGTGATGAACGCCAAAGTTCAATAGTTGCGAATTGTGATGCTAAAGGTCGCACAGCCTCAGATGCAGAGAAAACAAATTCTGCCAGTTGGTTTACTTTGGGCAAAACCGTGTGATTCATCGAAAGCGCTATATTTCTTGTATTCTGAGTAATACTTTGAAGTGCGGCTGCGACCTCTGATCGATTTGATGCACGGTTTGCTGCATCTAATGCATGGGATACCCCGGCCCATTCTGGCGAATTAGTAATTGCATCAAAGCTCTTTGATGCTTCCAGTAAATGTTGCATTTCTGGTGTTCTAAGTGAGTTTGCAAACTGTACAGCAGATATATCTCTAAGTGTTGATGCCATTCTAACACTTGGTAGGTCTTGCGAAATGTTTGCTGCCCTTATTGCCGACAAGAAACTGTTATTGTAATGGGAGCGCCGTTTCATAGTACACCTTAAAATGAAATCAGATGAATACACAAATTACACTATATAGAGAGGAACCTATAATCATTCAATTTAGGTTGCATCAGCTCTGATTCAAGTTTTCCCGCAGATGTCATAAAATTGAGATCACCAACACTGTGGAGATTAGAGATCGTCATGCTGTTAAACTGATCACAAATCGATTGGTGGAACTCTTCAAACCCGGTTACCTGTGGTGTGAAATCTCTCTGTGCCACGTGGGCTAGATTTTGCAGCCTGTCATAGGGATGAGGGTGAGATTGATTACCTGCACTGCCGATGTATTGCTGATACTCTTCAAATAACCATGTTGTGGCGTAAGCCGCAAAGATCGTCATTCCCAGTCTGGCTTCTAAATCCAACGCCTTGATGCCATCAATATTTTCAAGATTTTGGAGTTGAATCTGGCAACACCCGAAAAAGGCGGAGCTATCAGCATCAAATTCTAGCGCTTGCAATATCTGATCTTTGTCACATTGCTCATTGCTGGCCTCCTTGAAACCGACCACCGCGAGATTTTCTGCGACTTCATACAGTCGCAAAGCTAACCCTGCATCCTGAACATAGCCGATGTGACCATTGGTGCAATGTGCAAGCTCATGCATCCAGACATAGCGAGCCATCAGCATTGCTAAATAAATCGCGGCCACATGACGATGCTCATCTTTTGGAACGCACCAGCGATCAGTGTCGATAGATATCGGCTGATCTGCAAGTGTGCGTTTCAGTAATAGCAACCCCGGCGCGGCCCCAGCCTCCATCACAGGAGAATCTTCGCCTGAAGCATTGCCAATATCAGGGAAAACGCTCTTCTGTGTGAATGAAAACAGTGCGAATTCCATGACAGACACCAGCAATGCTTGATTCATTGCAAGAAAATGTACCCCTTTATATCTGTCGGCTAGAGCATTTGGGGTCATGCGCTCCAAATAGCCCATTTGAATATGCAGTTTTTCGCCATGCTGATTTGTGAGTCCGTGTGCCCAACCCATTAGATGGCGAGTACTTTGCTCTGCGATTAAGAAGGGCTGTGCCTGTTCTGATTGCACATCCGGTACATATACGGGTGTATTGAGATGATTGGCGGCATATTGCTGAAATTGATATCTGTCACCCATTGACTATCTCGTACAGTTGAGTGTGCTATGGTAATTAACTAAACTACAGTAAGTGTCCCTTGCCAATGACATTGGCAACCCTTTCCCCGCCCGATATGCTGCTAACGCAGCATGCAGTTTGAGGTGTTTGAGTTGATCCGTTCCAATAGCCGAGGGAAACAAACTGCTAAGAGCAAAATGATAGTTCGCGTCTCATTTAAGATAGGTCAGCACAATCTGCGAGATCGTTAAACAAGGGGCAAATCCGTGTCACGCAAACTCAGATACGTTTCAGGCGTTGAGCTTCATATTAACCGCAAGATGTGTGCTGTCATACAGCACATCTTGGCAAGGGGGCCGCTATGCGCCCCCGTTGCATGCCCCATATTCGATCATTGTTATACCCGACTAACAATAAAGCTCTTGCCAACGTTGTTGTTTGACCGCGCAATTAATATTTTGTAGAGATAGCTTTGTGATAAAAATTCAGTGTAATTTGAAACTCTTTGATCTCCAGTTTTCCTTTTAGTTGTTATGGGTATTGAAAATTAAATTTGTGAAGTGGATAGTGAATATGGAAGAAAATAAAAAAAAAGAAGATATAAATAGTTTTCCGAAATATAAAAATAGCAAATTAGGAAATATTATACGCGCGACATTTCTTCATAGCTTCCTTAATATACATCTTACTAGCTCAGAAAGAGCTTTAGCAGAAGAGGCTATCGAAAAAAAATACAAGGTAGCTATTTACAGCTCTAGCTTATACTGTTTATTACTTCTTCCTTGTTTATTGTTGCTTGATACGCAAATAGTAATCAGCGTTCTCATCCCAACGACAATGGTAGCTGGAACGGCCTGGTTCTCTGTTTCACTAGCTAGTTTAAAAGAAAAGTTTGCTGATTTTGGGCTGGAGTTGACAGTAGATTTGTTTAACGCCTTTACGCTTTCTCTTTCTATGCTTTTTATAGCAACGGTCTGTTCTCTTACAACTCCGCTTTGGATTGATTTCATTCAACCGCTTAGATCAAATATATCTGCTATTATAGTTTCTAGCGTTTTAGGTATCGTTGTTGTTGGCCGACTTCTTTTCTCAATTTTTTCTGGTTCTCTAAGATACGACATCAATGATGCTATGCTGACCGGTCAAAATGAGGCTGCGGAAAGATATTTTAAACAGTCACTATCTGTACTACACAAAGCATCACAAGTCCTCAAAACAGGCAGAAGTTTACATGTTGCGAATTACTCCATAGGAGTAGCATTCTTTGAGGTTTTTACGGACATTAGTCATACCAGCACAGGCAGCAGTCCAGAGAAAATCAATCTCCTAATTGAAAAGGCAAATCAGCTTATTAAAGATCCAAGTATGGAAGAAACTCAGGCAAATGAGCTAACAATTGAACTCACAGAATCTTTTCTGGCTGCATGCACTGCTTCTGTTGAGAAGAGCAAAACACATAAGTCTACCATCGCAATTGAAGATGAACTTGAGTGTTTGAAGCGCTCTGTCAAGCTCGCACCGCGAATGAGAGAAAAAGTCGAAGAAAAGCTGCAATCGGTAAAAAGCGCTGCTAGCTATGGAAATTCATCAGAGTTAGATCTTTTTGAATTGAAAAATAAAATTCGCGATTTAGTTCAGTCTGAAACCCCAAAAGCGGAAGACCAAGAAATGACCGACCTTAGAATTTCGGTTGTCTTAGACGAGGTTACAAACTTGGTTGAAGAATTTGGCCATCTAATAGTTGTTTCATAGCTATATATTGAATGTAGCTTTTAGGCGCATGGAGGCCTTTGTGTCGGTCGCAATTTTAACTTCCTTTTTAAAATACGGAAGCATCTGTGACCTACCCACTCCCAAAAAAGCTCTAGCTTCGCCTAGAGGCATATCCAAAATAGAAGCAGGATCCATTTTGTGAATATTTTTTTTCTTCGCTTTCATACCTACATCAAAAGCTAGATCGAACACTAAAGCGTCAGTTTCAGAAAAGCGAAACGGCTTTCTATAAAGCTTTGTTGCCATCTCCATAAAAAGCAGCCGATCTAGGGCTTTCGCATTTTCCGAATTACCCACAGAGTACCCTATCACAAAAGCTTCATCTTGCTGCAGCAGACCTCGGCCTAAAACAGTATGTAGGATATCGTGTACACCTAGGCTTGCTGGACCGGCAAGATGATACGGAGAAGATGGGTTTTCTAGTAAACGGACAATCGCAGGGATTTTTTCGATAGGTGATGCCGGTAGGGTATTAAGTACTTCATTGACCGAAAGACCTTCATCTGCCTCTCCAGGATTCCACTCAAACCATTTCAAAGGTATTTCTCCAATTTTCTATAAACAAATGATTTTTGGAAAGTAAAACACCATCTGCACGATTTTCTAGATACCGTCCACATAATCATTTTCATAATTTGAGAGCATTTGTATTATTGTTCTACATACACTAGGTTCAATTTCTTCAAGAGACGCTTTAAAATCCTCATACTCACCATCTTTTAGTATCGACTTTTTGCCAATTAAAGTGGCTAAGAATGCCTTTTGATGGCCATTAAGATTTGTGCCAAAATCGATAAGTATCTCCTCTGCGGTATTCTTTAATCCAGTATCTCGTAAATAGTTATCAAGTTGTTCTGCAAGAAATTTCAAAAATTGACCTTCAATACGCATGTGAAGAGATTTTTCGTTATGCTGATCATTGTTTCGGTAGTATGTAAATCCGTTAATTCCAGAAAAATCCTCAGCCGATCTTTCTGGTTGGTAAGGATTATATATCACTACTTCTTCAAGCAAAAAGTGAACATGCAGTGGCATTCTAATAAACTGAATGTTTCCTTTGTATTTCTCATAAAAATATAGTTTTTTGTAATTTTCAATATTTCTATCTACATTTTTGAAATAAGGATGATTGGGATGAGGTAGAAAGTATTTATATTTTTTACCTCTGCTAACGTTGTCTGATACTGTTTTCGCCAAATCCGGATCAGTTAACTCATTTTCTAATGACGTTGTTATTACCCAGATATCTTCAGCATTTTCTTCAATTAACCCAAGTGTTTTTTGTTCAATAAATTGTTGTTTACGAATTAAAGTTTCTACAGTTAAATTTATTCTATCATGTAAATCTGCAAATTTATCATGCAAATCTCTTGGCTTCATAATAATAACATTATATAGGTATAGAAAAAAAGCGTATACCGCAGCGCAAATTAATATTATTGTTGTGATTTTCGATAAATCAATTTCTTTGAATATATAGTTATACGATATCCCAGCGACGATAACGAATATTGCGCCTAATATCGGAAATACGTGATCACCAGCTTTCATAGTATTTGCCTTCAACCAACTAGTTTTTGCTCATTTGCATCGCCAATTATATCCTCTAACTCTTCGTTAGAGGATATAATTGTTACTCCTTCGCCGTGATAGTATACTAAACTGGTCAAAGCTTGCCGTCTTAACTCATCATCTAGTCCAACGGATAGGCTGTCAAGATGATCGTAAATAATAGCTGAATATAATAAAAGAATAATCGGAATAGTCACTATTATCGCTAAACCTAAGGGTAGTGTATAATATGTTGATATTGTCAAAATTAGACATGAATTTATAAAAGCGGTTAACAGCCATTTTGTGAAATCTATAGCAACTGGAAAAAGTTCTTTTTTTGTACTTCCAATTGTAACAACAAACCACGCAATTCCAGAAATAATAGATACAATAGCAGACAAAGAAATAAAAATAATAAATTCATTAAATTTCATTTGATAAAATTGTATAATTGTCATTAATATAACAATTACAGAAACTCTGACAACATATCTAATTTTAATAATATTTTGAAATACTATATTTGTTTCTTCAGAGTTTAGCTCTCTCATGAGTAAAGGGAGAGATAATAGTATAGAAAAATGATAGCTCGGGTCATAGAAACTTGCAGTACTTCGAGACCAGATTTGACTGCTGTAAATCTCACGGATGTTTCCAATTCTATTAGAGCTAGATGCTTCTTTCATTGTTATAATCCACTTACAATATGGCCGATTTCGATAACTGGCGATGTAATATCTAAATATAATTTGAACTTGATAGGTGTTTTTATCTTTACTCAACCAAAGGTTATATATCTAGGGGGGTGAGGTTATTTTCTTTGCCATCTTAAATTAAGGCATATCTTTTTCGAATATAGAAATTGGTTTAGTAGTTTTTATGGAATGCCAGAGGCTTTGCCTCTTTCTCCCCACAAGGAAAATAGCCACTGACCGTGGCTCAGTATCTTGCACCCGCACCACTCAGCGGCGATTTTCCTTGCCCCCTCCCAACTCCATCCTCGCCGGAAGCACGGTTGCATGTGCAACCCGTTTCCAAGGAAGGAACAAAGGAGATGACTACGTTTTTCGCTCAACCCTATGACATTTCAGCAACTGGCTTTTACTTCGAAGATAGCGAAGCCTATGAAGTCAAGATTGGCCCTATCCGTAACGATCACGGCGATCCCGTTGAGGAGTTTGAAATCCAGACCATTGATGGCGATTTGATAGATATTGAATGTTGCAATGCCATCGGGATCAATCAGGTCAATATCATAGATGTCATGTCAAAACTGGAAGAATGGGATCACTATCAGAAAATCAATGTCATCATAGCGGTGGGCGAATGCGGCTATTCATTTGATATTGCAACGGACGATCCTAATGATTTTGACATCGACATCTATGATGTTTCCAGCCTTCGGGAGCTTGCAGAACAGTTCGTTGACGAAGGTCTGTTTGGTGATATCCCGGAGCGGCTGCAATATTATCTTGATTATGATGCCATAGCGCGGGATTTGGGCATGGAATATGTCGAAACCGCCATCGCGGGCCGGAACATGGTTTACAGATGCGGATAGAAAGTTCGGGCGCAACAGTAATGTTGCGCCTTTTATCTGGCAGGATCAGCCTCAAATTCAATCTTGATAGTATGGCCGAGCGCACGGGCATAATCCTCAATTGTATTGAGGCGAGGAGAAATATCTGAGTTCACGCTTTCAAGGCGGGAGATATTGCTTTTCTTTGTGCCGAGGCGTTCGGCCATCTGTTCTTGCGTCAGTCCGGCCTTTTTACGCATGGCAATCATCTGGCGCTTGATCTCAAAGATTGAAGACAGCGCTTCATATTCTTCACGCACCTCAGCATTTTGCAGGGCTTTCTTGCGGAAATTCTCTAATGTCGGGCGCTTAACCATCGTCTTGAACCTCTTTCATGCGTTTACGGGCCGTTTCCATTTGGCGACTAGGGATTTTGTTTCCCTTCTTGATCACAGTGATCAAGATGACTATTTCCTGCCCTTTGACGGTGCAGAAAACAGAGCGGGAAATCCCTTCCTTGCCTTTGGCGCGTATCTCAAACATGCCTTTTCCCAAAGGTGCTGTATGAGGCCGCCCCAGATCAGGCCCGAATTCTTCGATAAGCTCGGTGATCCGCAGGAAGTTGGCCAATATGCCAGATGGCAAACTCAGCGTTTCCTGCTCAACTTTCTCATTGTAAAAGGTGATCGACCAAGTCATATCTATATTGTTATCATAAATGATAACTCATCTTCCATATAATTGCAAAACTTTGAGGTTCAAGAGAATCTTATCTGAGTCTAGCCCGACTTCAGAGCACGGTTCAATGTTGTCGGAGAAACATCCCATTTTTGAGCAATAGTGCTGATGGATTGTTTCTTGGCCCTGACCAATGTCTTCGCCCGCGCAATCTGGTTGTCACTCAGCTTACGAGGCCGCCCGATATGTTTGCCGCGCTTCTTCGCGGCTGCCATTCCGGCCTTGGTGCGCTCGGAGATTTGCTCCCTCTCAAACTCAGCGAATACTGCTAGCTGACCATAGAGCATGCGACCAATAGCTGTGGTGGTGTCTATGCCTTGGGTGATGGCGATAAAATCAATCCCTCGTTGGCGCAGATCATCGAGCAGTTGCAACAAATGGATGGTGGAGCGCCCTAAGCGGTCCAGTTTCCAGACCACCAGCGTATCACCGTGCTTGAGGCTGGCGAGAAGCTCGCTCAGGCCCTTGCGCTCTGTGATGGAGCCTGACACTCCATGGTCGCCATAGATGGCCTCACAGCCCGCCGCTTTGAGCGCATCAATCTGAAGGTCCTCTGTCTGGTCACTGTCTGATACACGCACATAGCCGATCTTCATGTGGATACTCTGATTGGCTGCAAGCAGTGTTGCAACTGCTTTTCTTGATTGTTGGTCAACAGGTTAGCCAATTGATGGGTTGGTCTGAACACCGCATCAAAAGGGAACCCTTTTGCATGGCGCAGTATCCTTGCGTTTGAGGGGAGGAAAGCCTTATTGAATCGCCCGATTATGGTAAAATCAAGCAAAAATGCCTATGTATGATAGAATGAGCAAAAGGGTTCCCTTTCGATTGATCAGGCCGAGCTTGCGCCCATTGGATGGCGCAAACGATATTTTCCCAACTTGTTTGTTTTAGCTTCCGGCTTCTTTGGTTCTGCTTTTCTATGTTTTCTGCAATTGCCGATTATGACTATTGGCAATCCCTATCTGGGACTGCAAGTCACTGGAGCTTATTACACCACGCCCCTTGGCTATGCTGTTTTGGCAATAGCAGTGCTTTGCGTCACGCTTCATCTCAATCGCTTTTCTCGGGTTTTTATGAAGGGAGCCAAGAGAGCCTTTCTTGCAAGCATCGTCATTGCGTCCGGTATGGTCATCTTAAGCATGCACGAGAACTTTCCCAAGACACTAAAGGCCGCAGATATACCTCTTCGGGATTTGAAGGAACCGGACCATCTTGAATATGGCGTAAGGTTGGTCAGATATCCCGGATTTGAGGAGAAGCAACGCGAGTTCAACCAGTTTTCCAAATCGCGGCAGATTATTGAACATGCCAGAACCTTCCCTAGAGTGGAGCCAGCGAGCGGAGTGATTGTCATGCCCGCCCTGATCATCTGCTTTCTGGTGATCCTGTTTGCAAAACCAGATAAAAACCTGATCATAAACAGTGATGCTCAAACAACAGTTCGCGGGTATTTAAAAGGGCCTTCAAAGAGCTATCAGATTTGGGGATACAGCTTTGTTCTGATGACTTTCTATGTCATCGCTTTCTTATCGCTCTTTCCCGCTATCTTCATAGGGCTGGTTGGAATTTTGGAGCTTTTGGTTGATGGAGAAACGGGCAATGAAAAAGTCTTCTATTTTGGTTTGGTCGCGCTGATTGTCTTTGTCGTTAGTGCGGCAATCATAAGCTTTGCAGCAGCACGTCTACATAAGCTCTGACATCCAAAAGAATGAAAAACGGATGTCAATGGATGCTGGCCGCGACCGAGCGCGGCCAGTGTTTTTTTGTCTCAGCGCCCTGTATCTTTTTCCTGTTGTTCCCGTTGAGCCTGATGGTGACCACCATCCTGAAACAGCTCAGTTGCCCTTTGCATGGCCTTGATTGCCGCTTTGCCTTTCAGGCGTTTCTGCGGTTGGTCATTGCCCGGCATAAACAGATTTGAGCGTGGCTTTTGCGGGTTCTGGAACCGATCTACCATTTGCTCAATCTGCCTATCTTGCTCATAGGCTCTGACATGCCGGGTGCCATTGCGCACGGCATCTTTGAAGTCGCTCGGTTCACTGGTCTTCCATTGATTGCCCTTGAAGGACCGGGTCAACAGAACGGCATTGTCCGGCGCATGGGCTGGTCTACTCCAGTCATGGGGTATGATGGCCGCAGGGCGCTGCCCGTCCTGTGCAGAGGCCATCAGAGAGCCTTGAGGCATCTGCCCACGTTCAAAACGCCAGTTCACCCCACCAACGCGGAATTCTTCGCCGTCATTGAGTCTCATGAATTTTCTCCTTCGCGCAGGAATGCAAACAACATCAGGATGATGAAGAGAGTGCCGATTGTTCCGCTCACCCAGACATATCCATCATTGATAAAATGAACCCATTTATGGGGTTGGGTGACCGGGAAGGACATTGCACCGTTGAGAGCCTTTTCAATGGTGAAGCTCTTGGCAACAGCCAGACGCTTGGCTGCATAGCCGATGAAGCCAAGGCCAATGGCACCGGGAACGATCAGCATAAATGCGGTTAGCAGGAAGAGCTTTATCCGTTTCTGGAAGCGTTTTCGCCGTTGCAATTCCAATTGTGCCAACTGAGCCTTTTTGCGCTTTGCCTCTTCCTCTTGAAAGGCTTTGCGCATTTGCAATTGATCTTCCAGAAACTTCTTGTTGATGCGATTGCTCTCTTCATCGACAAGGCGGAATCTGAGATCAACACGCTGGCGCAAAGTTGGCGGATAAGGGTGATCCGGGTGAGGATCAAACCGCCCAGCAAACTCCGCATGCCGGAAGTAAGGACGACGCGGCAGGATATAGGGCATATCGCCTGCAATGAGCACCAGAATATGCCCCGGATTGTCAGGCCCACGATAAGTGAACAGCCGTCCAACTTCTTCAGGTGCTATCAGACGACGCTTTTGAATGCTCTCATTCGTACCCTTGGACTCCGTTTTTCCTTGCGTCTTCGTCACCGTGAAGCTCTCTGAATGGCTGGCATTGCTTTGTGTAGAGAAGCTGTGATTGCCACCACCGGGCCCGCTGCCAAAGCTCATGCTCCTGCCTGATGAGGTGGAATAGCCAATTGTATCCGCTAGCGCTTTACTGGTGTTTCTGGCAGTGCTGAGCGTGTTACTAATCCGCACAACCTCAGTGTCTCCAATCAGCTTGGAGGCATAGTCACGGGTCATGTGATCCTCAATCGACAGAAACACCTTGGTCGAACAATTGCCAATGAAGGTCTCGTAATTGTCCTTGTAGAGGGTTTTGAGTTGGGCCAAGGTTTGTACAGCAAACACAAACTTCACCCCAAACCCGGCCAATTGCGCCACACCATTTTCAATGGCGGGCATACGCTTGAGCGATGGAAACTCATCCAGCATCATCATGACAGGCGAACCTGAGCGTGGCTGATAGCTTTGAGATTCAAAGGTCAGTGTCCACATGGTGACCATGAGGCGCAGCCAGCGATAATGCTCTTCCATCGCCCAATTCGGCAGGCAGAGATAGAGGCTGACCCCATTGGGGTTGTCTTTTAGATCTTTCAAAGAAAAGTCAGATTTGCCGGGGCAACGCTGCATGCCGGGGCTTTGAATGAACTCCAGATTGCGATTGAGGGTCTCAATCACGCCCAGGAACTGCTTGGGCGCTTCTTTCGCCATATCGGCATATTGCGCCCCGGCAGCAGAAATCATGCCGCCAAACTCCTTGCAGGCTTCCATGCTCTTGAACAGCAGGAAGTGGGCAGAGGGTATCCCCTCAGCCTCGATTGCTTTGAGAAACTCCCGCTTCTCCTGATCGCCCATCGCCAGCAGCCGATAGACGGTGACGAGGTTTCGTTCATGATCCTCAAATGCGTCAGAGATCAACACATAGAGAATGACCATCTTGAGCAAGGCCCGCGCTGCATTCATCCAATAGGGATCGCCATGGCTGGCATCCGGCACCAGAGCTGCTGCCAAAGCCGATATCTGATCAAGGGCTTTGTCTGAGTGAACATCAATATCATCTAGCGGACTGTAACAGGCACGCAGATCATCAAAATTGTCATCGACACGGCCCGCAACTTCCTGCGGATCAAGCAGACAGACCTTTTGCTTTTTGCCAACGCAATAAACCGAGCCATTGGCCCGTGCCCGTCCTGTCACATTCATAGCTTCCCCTTTGGGGGCAATCACTACGACAGAGCCGAGCCAGAGCAGCAGATTATTGATCAGGGTGGAAATGCCTTTGCCGCTGCGTGTACCGCCTATGCAGATCACATGACCATCATCGAGTTTGCCGAGAATGTTGTTCTTGTTCTCATCCTGACTGGAGAGATAGAACACACCGGGTTTGTATTTGCCAATCCATAAAGCATCAGGGTCAGCCCATTCAGAGCTACCCAAAGGCAGCTCCTGTCTTGGATTCAAGACAAGATCAGACGTCATCACGACCTCCTATGAATAGAATTTAGATATGCAGGGATGGCTGGCGCGTGGTCGCGCGCTGCTGCGAGACATCAGGGCTATTGAGATAATCCGCCACCATCAGCGACAAGCGCCTGCGCTCACGCACATGTCTGGCCCGGATTGCCTCTATCTCTTTGAGCAATCCCTGCCGCTGGCGTTTATGCTTACCATAGAGCGCTTCGCGTTCCTCATCATCACGATGATTGCACAACCGCAAATCCCGCTCATTCTCAGCCCGTAGCTTTTTGTGACGGCCTGACAGACGATCCCAAAGGCCGCGCCAGCCTTTATTTAACCGCTCCATACGGGCAATCTGTTCCCAATGCTTGCGGCTTTGATGTAACGAGCCCAGTTCCTTGCGTTCCTGCCTTTGTCTGGCAACAAGTTTGGATTTGCGAAGCTTTTGCGGTTCCAGCTCTTCATTCTGTTACTGATCAGATTGATCAATGAAGGCCAGCAGGCGGTCTGTTACCTTACTGCGCAGGGCCTTACTGGCTTCATCAACGCTTTGCAGGCCTTCAGGGGAGCCAAGCCTGGCTTTGACCTCTCGGGTTTTGAGAGCCAGCCATTTTGGCACGGAATAGACCGTGCCATAGATATCAACGGCGACAAAACCGCGTCGATCTCCCTTGGCCAGCCGATAGCCTTTGGAGGCCAAAGCTGCTGCAAAGCTCTTTCTGTCATCACTTTGCGCCCAAGCATCGCGGAAGTGCCACTTGATCTCCCTTGGATCAAGGCCGAGGCGTTGCGCCTGTTGCCATTGATCAAGGGTGAAGTTATCCGGTGAGGCCCCACCCAAATGCTGATGGCCTTGAGGTAACTCCCATTCATGATCAAGAAACAGCTCTTTGCTGAGCTTTTGCAGTTTCCGTTTGAAGTGAGACATATTCACCGCCTTCATCTCGGCGGCATCAATACGCGACCAGACGGCATGGGCGTGCCGTCTGCCTTCTTTCTCATGAATGACAATGGCCCGTGGCTGACCATTGAGGCCAAGAGCGCTTTCAGCACGCTCAACGGCCTCAACCAGATCATTGACGCTGGCATCTTCATCCTTGGGAGGATTAAAGCTGCATGAGAACAGATATTGTTGGCATTTTGTGCCTTTGGCGCACATCTCAGCTTCGCGCAAAGCACCATTTAAGTCAGAGGCAATAAACCCGCGCAGCTCATGCAGGGTGATATGGTCATTATCCCAATCATTCATCAAATGATCGGCCAACCGGGTTGCCCCAGCCCGCTGAGAGGCTTTGATGATCATGACAAACCCTCCCGCGAACCAAGGCCAAGCATCAATGCATTACGCATCCATGCAATGTCAGCACAGCTCTGCTTAATCTGCTGAGTGGTCACCTCATCCAGAGGCAAAGCCCCACAACGCACCGCATTGGCCAGTTCCGCCAAATCCGGTGCTATCCCGGATTGCCCCAGACGGGCCAGAACCTGACCCAATATCTGATGATCCAACAACACATTGCGCGGACTAAGCCGCATCGCCACGGCATGTTCAGCAAACAACAAGGACTTGGCATAGGCAGACACGGGCAAGTCACCCGCGCGTGCTTCCAGATCGGCCTTTTGCTCGCCAGTCAGTCGAATAGAGAGAGGGGAAGGATATTTTGTGCCGCCGGAGGATGGAACCTTCCGGCAGGCTTCATCGTCAAACAAACTGGTACGGAAGATCATCGCTCAAACCCTCCAAGTTCGTTCTCAATGTCTTTTAGAGTGTTATTCCAGTCTTCAAGAACCTCGAAAAGTGCAAGTGAGGTTTCTCCCTCTACCCGCACCATTTTACTGGCGCTTTGCCGCCCACCAACCCAAAGCGCTGGGTTTGGTTCGAGGTTTTTCCTCTAACCTGTACCAAGAATATGGCAAGACCCTGATAAATTATCTATATTTGTCAAAGGTTTATTTTTTGTTTGCCTCTAAGTTGTTGCGCGTGTCTTCCTTTACATTTCTGTCGAATATTGCGGGTCAGATATGTCCTGTTTTAAAGGCATGCAGACTGTTTCTGAATGAGAAAGATTTGCTCAATTTTTTTGCGATCAATTTTGCCGTGCGCGTTGAGTGGTAGATTATTGAGCTGTTTAAATTTTCTGGGTACCATATATGCGGGAAGCGATTGAGTTAGAAATTCTGGAAGATCGTTCGGCATCGCGTCCACAGGAACAATCCCTGCGCATAGCTCAAGGCCTAGATCTTTGCCACACAAGCTTGTCGCTGCCTGTTTTATTTTGGGATGCGATGTTAGGGCTCGATCAATTTCTTCGAGTTCAATACGCAAACCGTTTAGTTGGACTTGTGTATCAGTACGGCCGTGAAACTCGATTAAGCCGTCCTTGGAGATGGACCCCATATCGCCTGTGCGATAGATGCGTTTTGGATTGCCGTCGATTGCGTCTGTTATGACGAAGGCTTTATCTGTTTTTTGTGGTTCGCGCAGGTAGCCAAGTGCAAGGCCGGGACCAGAAATACATATCTCACCGATCCCACCGTCCGAAACCGGTCGCAGATCTTTGTCAAGAAGATGTATTCCACGATGGGCCAGAGGATATCCCAGAGGTACGGTCAGTGCGTCTTCTGGCATTTCGCAAATTGGAAAATAGGTTGCGATAAAAGTGATTTCGGTTGGTCCGTAGGCATTGATGATGGACAGCTTGGGTGCAAGTGTGCTTGCCTTCAAAACATGTGTCGGAGACAGGGCCTCTCCACCCACTAAGAGTGTGTCCAGCGCCTGCAACATCTTGGGCGCATCATCGACGACCATATTGAAGAGTGATGCGGTCAAGATGACTGTGTTAACGCCTTGTTCTATGATTTCGGCAGTCAGACGTCCTATGGTCGGGACTGCGCTAGAGAATAGTGCACAGCGACCGCCATGCAGCAGGGGTGCCCAAATTTCGAAGGTCATTGGATCGAAGCTGGGAGCAAAATGTTGCAAGGTTACAATGCTGGGTGATAGCGGAGCATAAATCTGATTGGAAAGAAGACTTATGACGCCTCGGTGCGGTATGAGTACTCCTTTGGGAACACCGCTCGATCCTGAGGTGAAATTGACATAGGCTAAGTCCTCTGGCGACAAGTTGATTGCGGGAAGGGGGACTGATGCGCGCTCTGATTCCTTTAGAATTTCTTCGAAATCGAGTATCAAGCTGTTGGGTGCTAGATCCTCTTTGGTGGTCGAATCGACGATGATAATCGGCGTTTGGGCGATGTCGAGGACCGTAATGACGCGCTCTTTTGGCCATGCCGGGTTGATCGGTAGATAGGCTGCCCCGGCCTTCAGGATGCCCAATAGCGCCACTACGAAATCCGGTGTTCGCAACATGCTAACGGCTATGATGCTGCCTTTGGTAATCCCACGGGCATATAGGGCAAGGGCAATGCGGGAGGCTTTATGATCGAGTTCTCCATAGCTTAGGGATTGGCCCGAAGCTGAGACGGCCACTGATTTGGGCTTACTCCGAGCTTGCTGTGTGAAGAGGGAGGTGATTGTCTCTGTCTCGACAAGGGTTTGATCGGTCATTGTGTCAACGGACGACATTTTTTGAAATCGTCGCAACAATGGATTCGAACCGTTGGTCTGTGTAGAGATCTTCGGGTGAAAGCGCATCTATTCCAAATTTGCCTTCCACAGCAGAGATGAATTTGATGGCTGCCAGAGACGTTCCTCCAAGGTCGAAAAACCCGTCATTGGCATGGATTTCTTTCGTCTTGAACAGATCTTTCCAAGTTTGCTTTACGAAGTCGGATATTTTTTGATGCATATTCATCTGAAGATCAATCACTGTTAAAACTCCCTTCTTGTTTCATTTTGGGTTGCAGCAAAAGGAATGTGAGTGCCCCGCCCAGTGCGGCGACGAGTGCACAAGTTAGAAACAGGATCGTGAAATTCTTCAGCTGTCCGATATCAAGCACAAGCGTGAGGCTTAATAATGCGGTCCCAAGTGCAAAACCGCCTTGGCGCAAGATTGTCATGAGTGCTGTGACCGCTCCGGCCTGATCCTGCGATACCGAGGCGATCAATGCACCTGAGACTTGGGTTTGCATGGCAGCGGCTCCTGATCCGGCCAGCACCATGCCAGCAATAGTGAAGCCGTAGCTTATGTGATGGGAGCCAATAGCAATGGCCAAACATCCAAGCGCGACAATCAGCAGGCCGCTGGAGAAGAATTTTGCCTCCGACCAGCGTTTTGCAACATCCGTCACCAAATATGGGACGAGGAACATTGGCAAAGTAAAAGCCAATAGGACATAAGCACTCTGTTGGGTATCAATCTCGAACACGTCTTTCAGATAGAGCGGAATGAATACGATCAGCGACCAATAGCTGATAGATAGGCAAAGGGGGACAAGTGCAAGGCCGTTAAATGTAGCATTTTGGAAAATTGTCATCTGCACGGCAGGGGTCTCAGCCCGCATTTCGATCCATACAAATGCTGTGAGCAATAGTCCCAAGATCGTCACAACTGGTATGACACCGATCTCATGCCCGGCAATGCTAGGACCATTTAGCATCGACCAAGAGGCGATCAGAAGGAAAGAGCCAAAAGTCAGAATCCCAGGTAAATCAAGTGATTTAATCTTCTCACCCTTCCTTTCTTTCATACCGAGCAATGCACCTGCTGCGATTAGGAGGCAGACAGGCACATTGATCAGGAAAATCCAGATCCAACCAAACTGGTTAGCAATGATCCCGCCGAGACCCGGTCCAACGGCAAGGGCAGATCCGCTGATAACGCCCATGATAGCAAAGGCTTCGACCCGCTGTGCTTTTTGGGGGTAAAGATGGCCCATAAGGGCATAGCCGCCGCAGACGATGAAAGCTGCGGCACATCCCTGCAAAATGCGACCCGCGAGTATCACAGTGAGACTGTCTGCCATTGCACAGATCACGGAGGCGGTTAAAAATAGGAAGGTTCCCATGACCAGAGCCAGTCTGTTACCAAAACGATCGGAAACCGCGCCAGCGCCGATTAGGAAAACAGTGAATGCCAAGCCATAGGCATTCATAATCCAGATGGATGTCGAAACATCTAGTGATAGATCCTCACGAATGGCGGGCAACGCCAGAGACACAGCAGTCACGTCAAAGGTTGCCATAAAGGCTCCAAGCCCCATGATAGTCGCTGGCCAATATTCAATCAGTTTCATGCCCTTATCTATCCTATTTCATGCAATTGAATGTTCGATATCGGCTTGTATTGTCGCAAAAAAGCGGTGGATGTCTCAGATCACGCAGTGTCGCTGATCGTATCCAGCAAATTCAGAAAGGTCTTAATCAAAGCGCAGCAGTCCTCATGGTCGAATAAGCCGTCTGAGAATTGCCAAAACATTCTGGTGTTAACAGTGCCGCGCTCCGCGTTTGCGGGGATTGTGACGACATTGATGTCGAATTTCGCCGTCTGATTTTGGATTTCTTCGATGTAGCCTTTGGCACCTTTAAGTTCAATTTTGGGCACATAGGAATCGTGGAAGCTAAAACAATGCTGAAAAATTGGGTTTTTGCCTTTCTTTTGGATGAGACCCAACTCACGTACGAGGCTACTCAATGGTAAGTCCTGAAAACGCAAGGCGCGGAATAGTGAGGTCTGTATGTAGCGGCAAACTGAGCGCAGGTCCGTATTTGGGGCCACTTTGACACGTATCGGTGTGGTATTGACTACCATACCAATCATCGGCTCGATTTCTGTTTCAGTGCGGGCGCTGACAGCTGTGCCGATGGCAAAATCCTCTGCGCCGGTTGCTTGCGACAGGACCATCGAAAAGACCGAGAACATTACTACGAACTCGGAAACTTTGAGCCGCTTTGCTGTTGACACAACCGCGCCGTAAGTTTCTGGCGAAATGTTGAGTTCGAAATTTCTACCTTTTAGCGATGCTTCGGTCATCTGGCGGGTAGAGGCGCTGGTTTCCATCGTGATGCCCGAAAGATAGTCTTGCCAGAATGCAATCGCATTGCGGCCATACTCCCCTCGGATACGCGCACGCTGCCAGGCTACGAACTGTTGGTATTGAACCGGCGGCGGCGATATGTTTGGTTGTCGGCCATCCTTGAGTGCATTGTAAGTTTCCAGCAGTTCATTCCAAAATAGGCCAAAAGACCAGCCATCATGTATCACATGGTGCTCAATATGGATGATCCGCCACTTATCCTGAGAGAGCTGGGCGACGCGAATATCCAGTAACGGCAAGCTTTTAAGGTTGAAGCTGTGCCGCATACATTCTTGTTTTAACTCTGCAAATATCTCTTCTTGTTGGGGCTCTGGCACATCGGATAGATCATGAAAACCGGCTTTGAAGTTGAAACTTGGATGCACGGTTGCGGTGTAGCCTCTTGGTCCCAGATCGATCGTTGTGCGTAGTATCTCGTGACGGCTGATGACATCGTTGATAGCCTTCTCGAACAGTGCTGTGTCGAAAATCCCGGTCCATTGAATGATTGCCTGCGCGTTATAGGCTTTGGTGCCGGGATAGAACGCTTCTAATAGGCAAATCTGCTCTTGGTTGACTGAAATCTCGGATGATGGCAGGTAGCTGCTGATGCTGGATTCATCCGAAGTTGCGGCCATTTTCTGTGTGGTTGCGAGCGTCATGTTGATTGCCCTGTCACGAACATATAGCGGAACTGTTCGATCCCGGCCTCGTAGGCGGCCTCTTTATATCTGAATTCCCAAAGCTCTCGGCTACCCTCATCCGAAAATTGTTGTTCAAGCGATTCAAGTACCTCTTTTTTCTGGCGCCAATGTTCGTTTTCCTCACGGCTGAGATCAAAGGTCTCATAACCATCGAACACTTCTTTTAATTCGGACGCCAACTGTGTTCGGTCAGGCGACCATGTTTGTTTGGTGAAAGTGCGCTTGGGATAGGTGCGGATAATTCCCAACTTGACATCTGGCTGACCAATCTTGCGGAAGCATTGCAGCAGATCCGGCAGCGATGGTGCATAGTAAATGGTGTCGATGGATATGATATGGCTGAAGGTTCCAGCGGCGAACTCTAACTTGGCAATGTCCATTTCGTGAAATTCCAGCCCCTCATTGCCCAGTGCCATAGACTTGGCAAATTTGATTGCACTTGCGGACAGATCTACGCCAATCACCTTGGCCCCGGTCGCCTCTGCGATGTATTTTGAGATCAGACCGTATCCGCAACCCATATCCAGCACGATATCGCCTTTTTTGATTGCAAGTCGTTGGATCAACAGATCGAGTTGTTCCTTGTCAGCCATGCCATGCTGACCAAAATTGTCGCCGTAAACATTGCGACAAAATTCTGCGTGGGCCTCGCTTTGCATCGCTTGGGCGTAATAATTCTCAAAAAAGGTGTTGCGGGTTTCGCGTCGTTCTGGAGAGTTGTAGCCCAATAGCCGCTCTGATTGTGACGACGAACCATCAGGTGCCTGTGCTTCTTC
The DNA here is from genome assembly GCA_025800105.1 of Cohaesibacter sp. Taxonomy (GTDB): domain Bacteria; phylum Pseudomonadota; class Alphaproteobacteria; order Rhizobiales; family Cohaesibacteraceae; genus Cohaesibacter. The sequence goes on from JAOXSG010000131.1 coordinate 23,131, forward strand.
TACTCTCTCTTGATTGTCCAGATTGGCAACAAATCCAGAGAATTTTGCCAGAGTTGGGTTCTCGACAAGTGCAAATAGCGGTACTTTTTTGCCAATCTTCTTTTCGATTTGCGTCACCGCTAGCATGGCGGTTAGGGAGTGCCCTCCTGCGCCGAAGAAGTCCGTATCTTCTGAAATTTCTTCGCTTGGCAGGTCAAGCAATTCTGACCAGATTGGGGCTAAAGCTTCAAAGGTCTGTTTTTGGTCAAGTGCAACTTGCTGAGACATATCATTTTTCCTTCTTCCCAATGAGGGTTAAGAGCTTCTCACGATCAACTTTCTGGTTCTGGGATAATGGGAGTTCGGCGACAGTGCGGATGACGCTCGGCACCATATAGTCGGGCAGCACTTGGGCGAGGGCTCTTTTGAGATCTACAATATCTAGATCACTCTTATTTGAGACCACCGCAGCGGCAAGAATATGTGTGTCGTGTTCCGAGATCGCAAAGACAAATGCAGATTTGATGGTGACGATATCAAGTATGGCTGCCGTCACCTCGGCGAGCTCCACGCGATTTCCGCGAATTTTAACTTGGTCGTCTTTGCGACCAAGAAATTCGAGAATGCCATCTTCCCGGCGCCGAACCAAATCGCCCGTTCGATAGGATCTTGTACCGGCAGGGGAGGAGTGTTCCGAAAAAACTTTAGCTGTTTTCTCTGGAAGATTGATGTATCCCGGCGCTATATTCGGTCCGGCGATGATTAGCTCACCTGCCCCTTCACCCTCCAGCACCTCGCCTTGCTCGTTCTCAATTTTCGCCTTGACGTCGGGGATGGGGCGGCCAATTGGTACGGATCCCTTTTTGTCCTGACGTGGATCGAAACTATGCACGATACAGCCTACCGTTGCTTCTGTTGGGCCATATTCATTGATTATAACAGCTCCGTCTGCGAGCATAGGTTGGACTTTTGCAGCCAAGTTAACATTAAGATTTTCGCCGCCGACGATGACCCGTGTTAGATGTGAGAGATCCATCGGAAGCTCAGACAAAAGCCGTAGATAGGCTGGTGTGATCTTGAGAATGTTAGTCTTGATGTCGGCTGCAATCTCTCGAATGACAAATGGATCGGTGATGCCGTCAAAGATTGAGATTGAAGCACCAGCGAGCAGTGGTGGGAAGATACTGGTCATTGTGAAGTCGAATGTCAGCGTTGAATAAAGCGCGATACGGTCTTGCATATTGGGAAAGTAAGTTTCAGACGCCCATGCTGCATAAGACATCAGATTGGCATGTGTGATGCCGACACCTTTCGGTCTGCCGGTTGATCCAGAGGTATACAGAATATAGGCAAGATCGCTTGCATTGACCTTGGGAGCTGTATGGCTTGCTGCTGACGCGGTTTGATTATTTGCGTCAATACATTCAAGACCCAGGCTTTGAGCAAGAGACAGATTTGCTTTGTCGGTGATACATAGGCGGGTTTCACTGTCTTGGACGATTAAGGCCAAACGTGCAGCTGGCACTCTTGGGTCAAGTGGTACGAAGGCACCCCCGGCCTTTAAGACGGCAAGTATTGAGGTTACCATGGCCATGGAGTGACCAACAACAATTGCAACTTTGATACCCGGTTTGCAACCACGCGCAATAAGGCTTTCCTTGAGGCGATCTGACCTTTCTCTGGCATCTGAATATGTCATCTGCTGATCGCCGCTGGCCAATGCAATACGGTCATGATTATCCAAGAAGCTCTTATTCAGTGAGCTTAAGAGAGTGGATGGGATAACAGCCTTTTGCTCGGCTCGATCTATAGGGCTCATTGTCACACCACCCCTTTAAACGGCTTGGAATTGGGTATGACAAAATGTTCTAATCTGGGCTGATTTTTCTGACTGAAATCATCTGACCAAATGTCTAAAGACGTGTCCAATCGTCTTGGTGCCATTTTATGGGCAAAACCGGTGCGAGTTGCCTTGCTCTTTTGATCGCTTAGAGGCCGCGATTTTGCGGTTTTGTGTAACGAAGTGAAGTATTGTGTGTTGGTTTGCTCTGCAAGGCACTTTGTGGGACCAAGATTGATGGTGGTTGCGTTGAGGCGTGACATTGCTGTTACAAAGGGAGACATCAATCCTTCGCTCCCTTTTTGTAAATTTCGGATGGCCAAGCCAAAGCCGCAGCGTAACCGCTTGGCGCATCAATTGATGAATATGACCATTCTCCGATATTGCCGGATTTGGACGCTACTTCAAATGCACTCAAACCATATGAGATTTCTTGTTTAGAAGCTTTTATTAATGCTTCTTTTCTTGTCCATAGTGCGTAGAAGCAATGGAGCTGGTGAATTGATTTGGTTTTCTTGAACAAAAAATTTTCGTTAGGGGAGAAAAAGCGATCAACGAGTAGGGGCAAGCCTTCAAATTTTTTACATTCCTCGATATCTAATCCAACAGCTTTCTCAGATATGGCGTAAGCAATATAGTTTCCTGAATGAGACACACTGAAATTTGGTGCTCTATGACCATGAATTTGGCATTGTGGTTTTGCGTTTTGGTGTCGAATGACTTTGATTTCGGACGTCGGTAAACCAACAAATTTTGAGAGCAATCTTCTTAGAAAATAGTTGGACAAAAGCGATTTTTGTTGATCTGCGCGCCGTTTAAATCGCCTTGCATTTCTGATTTCTTTGTCAGAAATAACGTGCAATAGGTTGGGCGGCATTTCTTTGGCGTTGCTGCCCAAGAAATGCGAAATATCAATCATCCATGTTTGAATTTTGCAAGTGTCCCTATGGGGATGAAATTCAAGAGACTCAGATAAAAATGGCTCAGTATCGGCCTTTATTATTTTTACATTTTCAAAAATACACACCAATACATCCAGTCAATTATGCTGTTGTAATATATCTAAAAATTGCTTTTTAAATGCGGAAAAAATATCTTAAATAGTTATATGATTTATTATCATCTTAAAGTTGCATTTTGTGCAAGTGTAAATAGTCGTGTGTGTGGGAGATGTGGAAAAGTTGCGTGCTGTTTCCTATAAATATTTGAGAAATATAAAGCCAGAAATAGAAGTAAAATTTTGATATATCTATGTTTTGCTTTTTCCCACGCTGCCTTCATGTGATTTTGTATTTATGCTACAGTTTTGATATTTTACTGATGTTTGATCAAAAGGGTGCGTTTTCTATATTTTTTAAAATGAGGTGTGATGAATAAGACATTCAATGATTTGATTCATTCTGTTTATGATGCGGCTGCCGATCCCCGGTTATGGCCGGATGTTCTGGATCAATGTGCGTGGTTTGTTGGGGCGCGCAGTTGTGCGATTTTTGATTTTTCACCAGATGATGCAGCCCAGCATCTTGCGCCTTCCTATATGTGTGCGTCTTTTGATGCCAGCTTTCTGGAGCGCTATAATCAGCAGCATCTTGAGCAGGAATTTTCTGACAGGCTTCTTGCCCAAAAGCTTGTTTCAAGGTCTGATGTGATTGAGGCGATCAGTGATGAGCTTGTTTATGAGGATTATCAGGAATTTCTGAGCCGGGCGAATATCAGATCCCTGATGGAGATTGGTCTTCGGCATCGGGTTATTGCGTTCTTGAACAAGGACAATCTGAATAGCGCACAATTCACCTTGCAATATCAAAATGGTCGGGGGCCAGCTGCGCCTGATGAATTGGCACATTTGAATATGCTGTTGCCTCATATTGCCAAAGCGATTGATTTGGGCAGACCTGCACGGCAATTGTCGTTTGAGCATCAGAGCTTGTTGGCGGCAATGGATCGGCTGACCATTGGGGTTTGTATTCTGGATTCGAATGGCTGCGAGGTTTTGGCGAATGATGAATTTAAGCGGCAGCAGTCTGTTTATAAAACGCTTTTGAGCACCCCCAATGGCGTGCTTCACTTCACCCGTTCTGAGGATCAGGCGATTTTTGAAAGCCTAAAGCAGGATGCAAGCAAACATGGTCAGTTTGGTGCGCGGCCTCGCAAGGAAGCCATTGCTACCGATGCTGAGAGTTATTTGTGTATCGAGGTTTTGCCTTTGGCCCGATCTGAGGAAATGGGTTCAAAGCCTTTAAATGGGTTTGCTGTGTTTAGCACGGATACGGGCTTGCCGTTCAGTTGTAATATTCCGGCCATTCAGGCGGCCTATGGATTGACGGATGCAGAATTTGCGCTGGTGGATGCGATTGCCGAAGGGCTGACCAATACACAAATTGCAGAGCGCCGCGGGCGCTCGGTTGCGACCATCAATTCTCAAGTTAAATCCATTCTCTTTAAAACCCAATGTTCTACGCGGACGCAATTTGTGCGGTTAATGATGACATTTAATGGCCATTATCTGGCCTAATACTTGAAAATCTGCGTGAGTTTAGTCATATCCCCGATCGCCTTTGCGGGCGTGGGTCAGGATGCCTTGGCCAAGGCCGACTTTCCAGCCTGACTGATGCCAATAGGGGCTGCGCATTTCTATTTCGAGATTTTTGAAGCCATTGGCGGTGCGTTTTGTTTTGACCGTTTTTGCATAGCCAATGATTTGATTAAGAAAGAAATGACGGTTGATCAGAATGCTTTGGTTGGTCCAGTGAATATGCTTTGCATCAATCAGCAAAAAATCTGTCTCATAATCACGGATGATTTCTGGATGGTGATTTTCTGGTTTGTGATGCAGATAGGGAGCGGTGCCGATCAGCCTCTTTGCCTTGTCCGGGCGGATCAGACGCCGCAGAGCTTGCACACTATGATCAAAAGAAGAGGCGTTCGGGGTGGCGTAATAGCGTTTATATTTGTCCTTGGTGGTAAAGGCTTCGCCGGGATAGCGTCTTGAGCGCATACGGATGACTTGCGCCTTTTCCTGTTCTAACAGTGCCAGACCGTTTTTTAATTCCTGATAGGCGGTTTTCTGGTCTGTGATGAGGGGCAGGTCATTTTCCAATAACAGCACATAGTCTGATGTCATATTGCTGGCCAAGGCTTCAAAGCCGCCTAGAATGCCGAGATTGTCTGGATGTTCGCTATGGGTGAGGCCATTTTCCTGCGCGATGATGCGCCCCTGTTGTTCGGCTTCTGGCAAGAAAAGGTGCTTTTCGGCAAAGAGATCCAGAAATTTTTGCTCATGATAGCTTTTTAGTGAGGCTTGCAGGGATGCGTAGCCTTTCCAGCTCAGGATGCCGATGCCGATTGGCAAGATGGTGTTGTCTTTTTCCGACATCTTGACTGGATCACGAGCCGCTTTTTTCATTTTGCTTTGCCTTGGATTTGAAGTGCTTTTTAATGGCAAAGCTCAAATGGGCTGCAATCATCATGCCGATCATGGTGCCGACAATCACCTGCGTGAAGCGATCAAAGGGCAGGGTGGTGATGTTGGGGGTGGAGATGAAGGCAATGGTTGCGAAAATGGCGGCGGATAAGGTGGCGTGCCAGCGTTGTTTGATCAGCATACCGGAAATGAAAGCGGCAATCCCCAAGGGGCTGAAAAGAGCGGCGACAATAACGGCTGCCAGCAAAGCAAAATCCATGGATGGGGCCTTTCCTGTGGTCTTTATGTGTTCAGGATTTTTTGCGCCTGATGATAAATTTTTTGACACATTTGGAAATAGGCTTTTTGTTCGTCTTTATTCAAGGCATTTATCAAAAGTTTTTCCCGCTCTTTCACAAGAGGGATGATCTGGCTAAGAAGCTTTGTGCCTTGGTTCGACAGGCGCAAGACCTGATTGCGGCGGTCTTTTGCATTGGCTTTGCGCAGGATATGGCCATTTTTCTCTAAACTTGCCAGAGCGCGGCTGACCTGCATTTTATCCAAGGTGGTATAGGCGCATAGCTCTTTGCCGCTCATATCTGCTTTGTCGCCTAAAGCGGCCAGAATGCGCCATTCTGCACGGCTGAGATTGAAGTTTTTCTGATATAGATCGGCGATGGATTGGCTCACGGCATCGGCCAGCACTGCCAATTGATATGGCAGGAATGTTTGTAGCTCAAATATATTATCTTCTTCTTCTGGCGTCATGGGTTCTTGCGTCACTGGCCGTTGCTTTTCTGTCTGGTTTCTCTCTCATCTTATCATGGCACAAAATAGGACTTGCGGCAATTGGTAACAGATGATATCAATATAGTAACAAATGAAACTAATTTATTGACTTGTGTCTTGGGAGGATCAAGAGATGAATGGGAGTTTGAAGGTGGAGCAAATCCACCATGTGGCCTATCGTTGCAAGGATGCGAAAGAAACCGTTGAGTGGTATACCAAAAATCTCAATATGGATTTTGTGCTTGCGATTGCTGAGGATTTCGTTCCCTCAACGCATGAGCCTGACCCCTATATGCATTTGTTTCTTGATGCCGGGCAGGGCAATGTCCTTGCCTTTTTTGAATTGCCGACCAAGCCAGAGATGGGACGGGACGAGAATACCCCCATTTGGGTGCAGCATATTGCGTTCAAGGTCAAAGATCGTGAAACGCTGGTTGCGTTCAAAGAGCAGTTGGAAGCCAATGGCATTGATGTGTTGGGGGTGACGGATCATTCCATTTTTCATTCGATTTATTTCTTCGATCCCAATGGACATCGCATTGAGCTGGCCTGTCCTGATCCGGCTGAGGAAGAAAAATTGAAGCGGCTGGATACGGTAAAATGGCAGATGCTGGAAGAATGGTCCAAGACCAAGCGCGCGCCCAAACATGCAGAATGGCTGCATGCTAAAGAGCTCGAAGGCGTTGAATAAATGCTGTTTCTATAAGAGCCTGATTTAAAAGTCCTAAGCCAGCCCACTCCCCCTCCCAAGCCACCCGTCATGGTATCCTCGTGGGCGGTTTGGGAGGGGGAGTGGGCTGGATATGCGGCCTAAAAGTCTCAGCATGAGACTTTTAAATCGGGCACTAAGTGATCCGGTTTCAAATTGAGTGAGTGAAAGAAGGACCCATGCTCAAGACTTATGATGCGCCCGTTTATGATTATGTTTGCTCACAGGAGCAAAAAAACGGGCAGGTGAAACGTCATCCTGTTGTGGTGATTGGTGCGGGGCCTGTTGGCTTGACGGCGGCTTTGGATTTTGCCCAGCAAGGCATTGAGGTTGTTGTTCTGGATGACAATAACACGGTGAGTGTTGGCTCGCGTGCGGTGTGTTATGCCAAGCGCCCCTTGGAGATTTGGGATCGCCTTGGCTGTGGCGAGCGGATGGTGGCCAAGGGGGTTGGCTGGAAATTGGGGAAGGTCTTTTTCAAGGACAAACTTGCCTATCAGTTTGATTTACTTGGGGAAGATGGCCATAAAATGCCCGCTATGATTAATCTTCAGCAATATTATCTGGAAGATTATCTTGTTGATCAAAGCAAGCTTGATGATCAGATTGAGTTGCGCTGGAAGCATAAATTGATCGCGATTGAGCAGCATGATGATCATGCAACGCTCACGGTGCAAACCCCCGATGGGGTGTTTCAAATGGAAGCAGACTGGGTGATTGGCTGTGATGGGGCCAATTCGGATTTGCGCTCCATGATTGGTGCCGATTTTACCGGCCATTTTTTCATGGATCGCTTTTTGATTGCCGACATCATTATGAAAGCGGATTTTCCACCTGAGCGCTGGTTCTGGTTTGATCCGCCTTTTCACCGCAATCAATCCGCGCTTTTGCATCGACAGCCCGATAACGTCTGGCGGCTGGACTTTCAATTGGGCTGGGACTGCGACCCTGAGGAAGAAAAGCGCGAAGACAATATCATTCCGCGGGTCAAGGCGATGTTGGGTGAGGATGTCGATTTTGAGCTGGAATGGGCGTCTGTCTATCAATTTGCCTGTCGTAGGATTGATCAGTTCCGCCATGGGCGGGTGATTTTTGCTGGTGATTCTGCCCATCAAGTCTCTCCCTTTGGCGCGCGCGGGGCCAATACGGGCATTCAGGACATTGATAATCTGGGCTGGAAGTTGAAGCTGGTTCTGGATGGTGTGGCATCGGAGCGTTTGATTGACAGCTATCATGAGGAACGCTCTTTTGCAGCCGATGATAATTTGCTCAATTCTACGCGCTCTACGGATTTTATTACGCCAAAGTCAAAGGGCAGTCGCTTTTATCGCGATGCGGTGTTGGAGCTGGCGGAAATGACGGATTTTGCCAAGCCTTTGGTCAATTCCGGTCGTTTGTCCAAGCCAACGCCTTATGTGCATTCTTCGCTCAATAGTGTTGATGAGGATGCCTTTGACGGTGATATGGCGCCGGGCACCAATTGCGTGGATGCTCCCATTACTTTGGCAGATGGTGATGGATGGCTGCTCAATCAGCTTGGCAAAGGCTTTGTGCTTTTGGTCTTTGGCGACAAGCCAATGGACAAGATAAATCTGGCAGGGCTTGAGGTGAGGGTGCTTTGTGTCGGTCAGGATTTGCAGGATGTGCAAGGGCTGGTGCGCCAGCGCTATGGTGGCAAAGATGGCACCACTTATCTTATTCGCCCTGATCAGCATGTGGCAGCACGCTGGCGCAATTTTGATAGGACCAAGATTGAAGCCGCTGTTAAGCGGGCCATTGGCGGCATCTGAGGAGGGATATCATGGCTTTGAAAGAAACTTTGGCAATTGCGGATCCTGATGGTTTTTATCAGGAATTGATCGAATCGCAACGGGATATGAGCGAAGATGAGCAGCAATTGATGAATGCCAAGCTGGTGCTCATTCTGGCCAATGAAGTGGGGGATCGGGCCAAAATCAGCGCAGCGATTAAGCTTGCGGCCAGACGCCCCTGATCGTGAAAAAAAGCCGCCTTTTTCTGATGAAAGGCGGCTTTTGCTTGATTTTTGACCTTGCTCGTTACCGGCAGAAGCGTTTTTTGCCGCTATAGGTGGTGAAATGTCCGGTGCGGGCATTGAAAGAGCGATAGCGCTCTGCGCAATAGCGATACCATGCACCGGTCCATGGTTTTGGCCGATCGTAATATTTTTTCACACGGACCGGACGATAGTGTCCGGTGGTGATGTGGCGATGGCGAATGCCGTTATGATAATGCCAGCCACTTGTGAAATGACGGTGATAGTGATTGCGCGGCGCTGTCCAATGCTGGCGGTGATATTTGTTGCTATGGACAAAAGCGGCCCCACCCAATGCTCCAACGGCAAGACCGGCGACAAAGGCAGCATTTCGCCCGTCTTTTGCCTGTGCGTCTTTAGTTGGCAAAGCAATGCTCATGGCCGGAATTAAGGCAACGAGCAGTGCCAGTGAAGTCAAATTCCTGATCATCCTGACGATCTCCTGTCGTTCTCTTTTTCTTTGTCTGTTGCACCCACTACAGCAGGTCCATAGCGCTATCATAGCATCATGGCGGAAATATGCTCTCTGATTGCTTGTGTGTAAGATCTGTCTGACCAAAGACTGCTGACACTATGCTGTCAGCAGGGGGCTGATAGATGTCTTTTCATGATGAAATGTGGTTCGCCACCAATTGAAAAGGAACGAAACATGACACAGACACCCAATCATGCCATCACATGGTTTTCCATTCCGGCTCGTGATTATGATAAGAGCATTGGCTTTTATGAAAAATTGCTGGATATCAGTCTCACCAAGCTTGTTGAAGGGGATATGCCTTTTGCTATGTTCCCAAGAGCGCAAGAGGATGGCATTTCGGGCGGTGTGACGCCGGTTTATGGTGTGGAGCCTGCCTCAGGTGGTGTGGTGATTTATCTGGCCTGTTCTGATCTTGATGGCGCGCTTGGTCGTGTGTCCAGCTTGGGCGGAGATGTGGTGATGCCTAAAATGGCTCTTCCCGGTGATATGGGAGATATTGCCATTATCTCGGATCTGGATGGCAATCCGGTTGGGTTGCATCAGGCATAAGGATTAGAAGGAAACGGATATGCGGCGCGCAGATCGTTTGTTTGAGATTGTGCAGCATTTGCGTGGTGGGCGGTTGCTGACTGCGCAAGGCCTGGCGGATCGATTGGAAGTGTCCAAGCGAACGATTTATCGTGATTTGGCTGATTTACAGGCCAATGGCGTGCCGATTGAAGGAGAGGCGGGGGTTGGATATGTTTTGTCCAGTGATTATCATTTGCCGCCTCTCTCTTTCACGGCTGATGAAATTGCGGCTCTGGTGATTGGGGCGCGTATGGTGACAGCCTGGGCGGGTGATGATCTGGCATCGGCTGCCAAGGAAGCTTTGGTGAAAATCGAAGCGGTTTTGCCTGACGCCATGCGCTCTCAATTGAACCAGACAAATATGTTTGCGCCTGATTTTTTGGTGCCGCAGGATATCAAGCTCATGCTGGATGCCTTGCGGCAGGCTTGTGACAGGCGCAGCTATGTCTGCCTTTCTTATGAAAGCCTGCAAGGCAAGCTGACAAAGCGCACAATACGGCCTTTGGGATTGTTTTTCTGGGGTAAAGTCTGGACCCTTGTGAGCTGGTGTGAACTGCGTCAGGATTTCCGTTCTTTCAGAGTTGATAAAATCCGAGATCTGGATTGCTTGGATCAGGCTTTTCTGAAAGAGCCGGGGCGCGAATTGCATGATTTCTTGCGCCGGGTTCAGGCTGAAGAGCCTTGTTCTGAATCCTTAACCTAAAATCTTACATCGTCTGGTGTCCAGCGATAGATCCAGTCAAACTGATTGAGCAATTGGCTGTCTGGCATCAAGCGCATGGTTACGTTTCGTGCCATGGCCATTGCGCCGCTCATATGATAGATCTCGCCATTTTTTTGGGCGCGGGCAACGACTTTGCAGGCTCTTTCTTTGCGGGCTGTTTCATAAGCCAAGAGGGCCGTTTCAACAGGGCCTGGGACTTCGCTTAAGGCCCGGGCCAGAATTTCTGCATCTTCCATGGCCATCACCGCGCCTTGGGCCATGAAAGGCAGCATAGCATGGGCTGCATCGCCCAAAAGAGCGACTTTGCCTTTTGTCCATGGCTGGGATGGATCGACACCGCACAGCGCCCATTTCAGCCAATTGTCACGCTCGGACAGCAGGCGGCGCATTTCTTTTGGCCAGCGCGAAAAGCGCTGGTTCAGCCAAGCGGGATCGCCTTTTGTGTTCCAGCCTTCCTCGTTCCAGTCATCTTGCACAATGGCAACGATATTCATCATATGACCGCCAATGAGGGGATAATGGACAAGATGGGCCTTTGGGGCAATCCAGAGATTGACGTTGTGACGGTTGATGTGCTCGGTCACCATTTGCGAGGGCATAGTAGTGCGCCATGCGGTTTTGCCGCTATAGGCGGGCGGGCTGTTGCCCATATAATCTGTGCGGATTTTGGACCAGACGCCATCGGCTGCAATCAGGCCATCGGCTTGCAAGGTGATGTTTTGGCTATTGGAGCCGTCAGGATCTGTCTTTTCGCAGATCACTGTTACTCCGGTTGCGGATTGGTCCAGGTGGCGCAGCTGATGGTAATCGAGAATGGTGATCTGTTTCAGCTCTCGCGCCCGGTCATAGAGTGCGCGTTGCATATCGCCCCTATGAATGACCATATAAGGGGCGTTGTAGCGTTTGGTGATGTCTTTTGTTGCCAATTCAGATAAGAGGGAGCCTGATGTGCCGCTTCTGATCTGAATGTGAGGGGGGATCACGGCCTGATCGTCAAGCTTGTCCCAGACATTCCAGCTTTTGAGAATGCCGGTTGCATTGGGGGAGATCTGAATGCCCGCACCAACCTCGCAAAGGGCCTTGCCACGCTCCAGCACGGTGACATTGATGTTGCGCTGGGCCAGTGCAATTGCGGCTGATAGCCCACCGATACCACCGCCTGCAATGATGATAGAAAGGGATTTGCTCATGTCACACGCCCGCCTGCCGCCCCGTTGCTGAATGGGTTTTGTAAAAGACAAGTCCTATATCAATCAAACGGTTAAGAGCGAATTGCTCTTGTTGATTTTTAGATTCGTCTTTTAATTGGCGGACTATATCGCGTCTTTGTGCTTTGTGTCTTGATGAAACACAAACCAGATACGACTTATTTTTGGAAGCACCCGTCGGGTATGGTTTGGGTTTCTTCCAATTTGCCATTATATTTGTATAGCGTTGAACAATAAGGGCACAGCACTTCGGTATCGCCGCCCATATCGAGAAAAATATGTGGATGGTCCTGAGGGGGCGTGGCACCCATGCATTTGAACTCTTTTACACCGATTTCAATGGAGGAGACGCCTTCGTCATTTTTGAAGTGGGCAATTGCATGTCCGGCCATCTGGTCATACTTTCTGAGTTTCGATGCTCTTTGACGCCTTGCCTCTATGACAGGCTTTGAACATAGTTGGTCTATGGATGGAGGGTCAGTCCATCGGGATATTTGTGACATTATAGGGTATCTTTTTCGAATCCTAGAGCATTTTGGATAAACACATAATTATTCAAAATGCTCTAAGGGCTTTTCCTCTTTGCTCTGTCTCTCTATGCTGAATTGACTCCTCTTTAACATTTACGTTAGCGTAAAAGAATGACATATTTCACTTCCGACGGTCATAAGATCGCTTATCTTGATGAAGGGCAGGGTGTTCCTGTTCTCCTGATCCATGGGTTTGCTTCCAGCAAGCTTGTAAACTGGGTGCATCCCGGATGGGTCAAATGTTTGACCGAGGCCGGCTATCGCGTTGTTGCGCTGGATAATCGCGGGCATGGTGACAGCGCTAAATTATATGACCCTGCGCTTTATTCTTCTCCTATTATGGCTGAGGATGCCAAAAATCTGCTGGATCATTTGGGGATCGATCAGGCCTATGTGATGGGCTATTCCATGGGTGCGCGCATTTCTGCCTTTTTGAGTCTGTCCTATCCAGAACGGGTGAAACGGGTTGTGTTTGGCGGTCTTGGTGGTGGCATGATCCATGGCACCGGTGACCCCAATCCGATTATCAGCGCGTTGGAAGCCGACGATCCGGCCAGTATCAAGCATGTGACGGGCAAAGCCTTTCGCACGTTTGCCGATCAGACGGGCAGTGACCGTCTGGCTTTGGCCGCCTGCATGAAATCGGCGCGACAGAAAATTACCGTTGAGGAATTGTCGCAGCTTGCAACGCCTGCTCTTGTTGCGGTTGGCACGCGCGATGTGATTTCGGGCAAAGCTTCTGAACTGGCAGATATTTTGCCCCATGGGGAGGCCGTTGATATTCCCGGACGGGATCATATGGTTGCTGTTGGGGACAAGGTTTATAAGCAGGCCGTTTTGGAGTTTTTTGCCCGCGATCATCAATAATCGAAAAGGACTGACAGATGGCACAGACAATTCTGTTTGAAGGGGCACAAGGCAACCGGCTGGTTGCTGATCTTCGTGGCGTGTCTGGCCAGCCTGTTATTCTTTTGCATGGTGGGGGGCAAACCCGCTATTCGTGGAAAGGCTCGGCGCAAAAGCTTGCTGATTGCGGTTTGCGGGCCTTTACCATGGATTTGCGTGGCCATGGGGAGAGTGATTGGCTGGAAAATGGCCATTATCGTTTCTCTGACTATGGGGCAGATGCGGCGGCTGTCTTTCAGCAAATTGCAGCGCGATATGGGCAAAAACCCATTGCAGTTGGCGCGTCTTTAGGGGGGATTTCGTCTCTTTTGGCGGAAGGGGAAGCGACGCTTTCCTTGTTGGCGGGTTTGGTTTTGGTGGATATCACGCCAAGAATGGATCCGGGTGGGGTGAACAAGATCCTGTCTTTCATGGGCGACAAAATTCATGATGGATTTGCTTCTATTGAGGAAGCAGCTGACGCTGTGGCACGCTATTTGCCGCATCGTTCCAAGCCGAAATCTTTGGATGGCTTGCGCAAAAATTTGCGTCAGGGCGAGGACGGGCGTTATCGCTGGCATTGGGATCCGCGCTTTTTGGATGGGCCTTATAGTGTGCATAGCGATCATGAGGAAAGCGAGCGTCGTTTGCTGTCTGCAACGCGCAATTTGCGGGTTCCGGTGCAATTGGTGCGCGGTGGCCAATCAGAATTGGTGAGCAAGGCTCATGCTGATGAATTTATGCAGATGGTGCCCCATGCGCTTTATTATGATGTGAGTGAAGCGGGGCATATGGTGGCTGGCGACAAGAATGATCTTTTTTGTGATGCGGTCCTCTCATTCCTTGCCCATATTGAGGCGGTTTGAGCGCCTCAATTCCATGCCTCTTTCTTTTATGGCTTTATGATGCAGGATTATTGTCCTGTGAAAATTGGTTTTCTTTTTTCCATGAAAGCCTTGCGCCCTTCTGCATAATCCTTGCTGTCAAAACAGGCTGATGCCATGGCTTTAAGCTCTTGCATACTCATTGCATCGCTTTGTTTTATGACGCAATTGATGCCTGCTTTATGATATTGCGCGCTTAATGGGGCCAATGTTGCAATCTTTTGGCAATAGTCGCTGGCTTGTTGGTCAAAGCTTTCATCGGCAAAAATGTCATTGAGAAAGCCGATGCTCTTGGCTTGCTCAGCATCATACACTTTGGCTGTGAGATAGAGTTCCTTGGCATTGGCCGGGCCAACCAGATGGACAATATCTGCAATTGCCTCGGTCGGATAGCCAATGCCCAATTTTCCGGCTGGAATGCCGAATTTGCCCGATGCATTGGACAGGCGCAGATCACAGGCAGCGGCCAGACCAAAACCTCCACCCATGCAAAAGCCTTTGATCAGGGCAAGGGTTGGCTTTTTTGTCTTGCGAATGGCGTGATAGGCTTTTGCATTCATGTCATCATAAAATGTGGCACTTTTTGTATCGCCGCGCACCTGATCAAATTCGGAGATATCTGCGCCAGAGACAAAAGCTGTGTCATTTGCCCCTGTGATGACGATAAGATGGATATCAGGATTTTTATCAAGCTTTGCTATTGCATCGGGAATGGCGCGCCACATATCCAAAGACATGGCATTTCGCTTTTGGGGATTGTTGATGACAAGGCGGCCAATTTTGCCGTCTTGCTCGATCAAGATTTTGTCAGTGAGGCCATTGGAATTTTGGGTGTTGGGCATGGATATGGTAGTCTTTTGGCAAGAGAAGCGGGATTGCGGGCGCTGTGCTTTGACATTCGCTTCATTGTTAGGCAAAAAGATCGGCGATTGAAAGTCAGGATATAGGATAAGGGACCCTCTGTTCCGATACCGGGCTTTTGGGATGACTGGAAGGTGAAACAGATATGGCAACTGGACCATTACAGCGGGCGCGGGATGAAGAATTGCAGGTGGTGGACCCTGTCTGGCATCGTATCCGGCAGGAAGCCGAGGCTGTTGTGCGGGCTGAACCGGCTTTGAGCAGTTTTATTTTTTCGACCATTCTCAGCCATCGCCGGTTGGAAAATGCTGTTATCCATCGCATTGTGGATCGGCTGCATAATCCGGCTCTGGATTCGGAGGTGATCCGGCAGGCCTATCGCGAGGCAATTGAGCATGATGCTTTTATTGCAACGGCCTTGCGTGCCGATATTATGGCAGTTGCAGACCGAGACCCGGCTTGTGATCGCTTTTTGGATCCGCTGCTTTATTTCAAAGGCTTTCAGGCCATTCAGACCCATCGTCTTGCCCATTGGCTGTGGGTGAATGGCCGTCAGGATTTTGCGCTTTATCTGCAATCTGTCATTTCCGAAGTGTTTCAGGTGGATATTCATCCGCAAGTGCGGGTTGGCAAAGGTATTTTCCTTGATCATGCCACGGGTGTCGTGATTGGGGGAACGGCTGTTTTGGAAGATGATGTGTCCATTTTGCAAGGTGTGACTTTGGGCGGCACCGGCAAGGAGGGCGGAGATCGCCATCCCAAAATTCGCCGCGGTGTGTTGATTGGTGCCGGGGCAAAGGTGCTTGGCAATATCGAGATTGGCCATTGCTCGCGGGTGGCGTCCGGCTCGGTTGTGCTCAAGGATGTGCCGCCTAACAGTACGGTTGCTGGTGTGCCTGCCAAAATTGTCGGGCAGGCTGGATGTGATGAGCCTTCGCGCAGCATGAACCAGATGCTAAGTGAAGGTGAAGGCATCTGATTGTCAGACTTTTGGTTTGTCTGCTTGTCAAATGGATGTGAATCTGGTGCTGTGAAGAGGAAATGGTGGGTGCTTTAAAAAGGTGCTTTACTCTTTTGCGGTGCTGTGCCACTCACCAGCGCTATATTGACAGGCTGAACTCTCGGACTGTTGTGATTTTGCAAGGAGGCAAATTTGGATAAGACAGAGCTGAATAAATTGCAAACCTATATGCGCCGTGCGTTGCAGTCTCCAAATCTGGAAGTGCGGGCCCGGCCTCGCAAGGATGACAGCGCCGAGGTTTATGTGGCAGACGAATTTGTCGGTGTTCTCTTCAAAGATGATGAGGATGATGACGATCTGTCCTATAATTTTAGCATGGCTATTTTGGATTATGATCTGGATGAAGCCTAAAGAGCTGCCTGACCGTTAACAAAAAAGCGCCTGAAATCTGCTGATTTCAGGCGCTTTTTTGTTTTGTCCCTTCATCGGGAGAGCCTGTCTTATTCGATGATCATATTGTTGAGCATTTTTTGCGTTGTTGCGTCAATTTCGCGCCAGTTTTCCAGCATGGTCATGCGAAAGCGATAGCTGGCTTGCAGACCGTTTTTTAGCAAAATTTCGCGCAGGCAAATGGTTGGCACCTGCTCTTGTGGTTGGAAACAGCGCACGACATAGGGTGGATTTTCATCTGGTTTGAAATAGACAATTTCGCCCGCATAGCTTGATGTTTCATCCATTTTGAAGCCAATCAGGCCCGCCGCTCCCTGTTGTGGGCTGCCAATGAAATGCTGGCTATAGACAGAATAAAGACGTTCTGACGAGGAAATGTGTTTTTGGGGGCTGGAGAGGCGCACAAAGACCAGTTTTGACATGTCGGATATGTCTGTGAAAGCCAGCTGATTGTCCAGATTATAGCCTTGCAGACTTGGCCAGTGAAAAAACAGATCAAGACTGTTTTGGGGTTCACTGGTGCGTTGGCTATCCTGGCGGATCATATTTTGCGGCATGACGAGGCTTTCGCCCACCAGATTGATGATGATTGGGTCGGTGTTGCTTGTATAGGTGTTGTGGCCGAGCAGGCCATCGCTATGGCGGAACAGGCGGCTGGCGATGAATAGAATGCTAATCGCGATAAGGCCAAAGACGAGGATGAAAAAGATCCATCTATGGGGAGGCTGGGGATCTCTCAATCCATTCGTCATTGATTGCTGGTCCTGTCTGATTTTATTGCGTCTGATTTGTTCGGTGCTGATTGCTGACATGTCTGAGCCAGATCCGCCCCATCATTCTCTTTTCTAGTCTTAACAGAAAGTGAATGAAATGGCATAGCCTTTGCATTTTATCCAAATATAGACTTGCTTGTGTCAGTTTGGCACAGATGTCCGCCTTGTAATGCGTGAAGGACAGAAAATGGGACAGGATATGTTTGCTTTTGTGTATGCCAGTTGTATCGGCTTTGTATGTGCCGGTATTTTGGGGAGCTTTTATCAGCTGATTTCTGCGCGTCCGGTCCGTTTTGTGGTGTCGGTTGAAAGCTGGCTCAGCGCTTTTGCGTCCATTCTGCTTTGTGTATTTGCCGGGCCCTTTATCATTATGCGCAATGCTTTGCGGGGCCGCAGGATTGAGCATCGTCCCATTGGTTGGCTGTTTGGGTCTTCTGCGATTGCTGGTGTCTGGAGTGCCTGTTCCGGTATCCTTGTTCTCAATGTGATTCTGGCAGCGCTGAATATTGTTGGATGATGGACAGGGTGTGAAGAAGAGGGGGACGTGTCATGGCTTTGTATCAATTGGATGGGGAAGTGCCACATTTGGCAAAAGATGGTCAATGTTGGGTTGCGCCAACGGCCAGCCTGATTGGCAAGGTGGTGCTTGAGGTTGATGCCAGTGTCTGGTTTGGTGCTGTGTTGCGCGGGGATAATGAAGTGCTGCATATCGGGCAGCGCAGCAATATTCAAGAAGGCTGCACCTTGCATACGGATATGGGCTATCCTTTGACAATCGGGCAGGATTGCACGATAGGACATAATGTCATCCTGCATGGGTGTGAAATTGGTGATAATACGCTGATTGGTATGGGGGCGGTTGTCCTGAATGGTGCCAAAATTGGCAAAAATTGCCTGATTGGCGCCAAGGCTCTGATCCCGGAAGGCAAAGTCATCCCGGATAATTCTCTTGTTATGGGGATGCCGGGCAAGGTGGTGCGTGACTTGGATGAGGATGCCATTAAGGGCTTGACCAAATCTGCCGCGCATTATGTTGAGAATTGGCAACGATATGCCAAAGGCCTTGTCAGGATTGAGGAGGCTGGGTCCTAGTGGGGGCCTTTATTTTCTCATATGAGAGTATGAGAAAGGGAGCGGGCCAGTCGTGGGGACGACTGGCCCTATGACCTGACAATAACGGACGGGTTATGGGACATGTCAGGCCAATCCTGAAAGCGAGCTGTGCTTTAGGAGAAAGGTGACACCCAAAAGAGGGTGTTGGGGATGTTAACGCAGGGCAAGCGTTGTGCGATTGTCCTTGATGCTGGTCCAGCTGGACGGATTGAGGCTGGCCTGACGCTTGATATAGCGGTATGGAGTTTTATTCCAAGGCAGAATGCGTGGGTCCTGATTGTCCAAAATCAGATCTCCGCGGTCTGTGCGCACGGTCAAAACCGCATGGCCCGTGCCATTTGCCTGTTTTACAACTGTCATAAGCAAGGCTGTTTCTGGCCATCCTGCATTGATCAGGATGCGACGTTTCAACAGGGCATAATCTTCGCAATCGCCTGCTGCGCCGGGATATGTCCAGAATTCTTCTCTTTTATATTGTTCCTGATCTGTGACAGGGCGAATGGTTTGGTTGACGTGACCATTGATATTGATCAGCTGGGACCAATTGTCCTGTGTGAGTTTGATCGCACGATCCTGATGATAGATGGTGCCGCATTCTGCCGGATTGTTGCGGCAAAAATTGACATGACCGATTGGCGCTGATGTTTGATGGCCGACTTGCATAAATTCTGCATAGCCTTTTGACATCGCCTCTGTTGAGAAGCTGCCTGCCGTAGTGATGATGCCCAATGCAATGGCAATATTTGCGAATACTTTTTTCATGTCCGTCTCCCGTTGTCCTTGGGAGATTTATAGAAGTATCCGATTGAATTTATTCAAATATTGGCGGTGTAATTTTAATATAATTTTCTGGAAATTATAGAATATATCTATTTTTATTTGTATTTATTTTTGTTTTTATTTGAATAAAAATTCATTTTACTTAATTTCAAATTGTGTTTTATTTTGATATTGATTTGACTGAAATCTGTTTCAAATTTTAGCCAAGTTTGAACGATCTGCTCTGAGCGGCAGATTACCGGGCTTTTTCTTGTGATTTGAAGGGGTGAGGTTTTTGTTTTGGCGATGCTTTATCGGTTTCACAAGGCCAATAAAGTGGGGGCGCATGGGTAAGATGTAAGAGCCTGTTGGATCTTTCCTTGCGCTGGATATGCTTTTTGTTGCTTCTTGAGAGGGACTTGCGCTGCTCAAAAGCCATTTTCAGGGGCACAAAAAAAGTCAAAAAAAATGATTTTTTTGATGTGAATAGGGATCGATATGGGGATTATGCGCAAGTCTTGGGGCTTGATGTGCTGAGAGCGGGGCCCAATCTCTCGCCTTTAGAGCGTTTTTTATACGCTTATTGGGGCTCGAACACTCTTACTTAGGTTGATGCGTCCAAGTGGTGGCTCGAGCCTTGCGCTTTTTCTTGTTTGAAGATGGTCAATCAGCTTAGATTGTGGTCGATATTTTCATCGTGCTGGACAGCTGCAAATTCGATGGCCAGACCATCTTCCAGATGTCTGACAACTTGCGCCTGAATTTTGCCGATTGTGATGCGTTTGCCAATGGCCGGGCGGACTTTTGTTTTCAAGGCTGCGCCAGATAGAGACAAGTCGAGAACGCGGCACATATGTTCGCTGCCGTCATCCATGACGAGTTTGGTGATTGGGTTTTTTGGGGTGCGGCGCTCATGACGGCGATCTTCGGGCAGATTCAAAATATGCCGGTTTGCGAGCCATGTCAGCTGGGAGGCCAATTTATCGCGTTTGCGCAGGGTTGCATCCACTGCAACGGCAAAGCCGCCTTCTATTTTGCGGACAATTTTGCCTTCAATGCGGCCAATATGATCAATATAGGCAATGATGCGTTCGCCAATTTCGCCTCGTACTGGGGCGATCATTGCCAATCCACCTGGCGACATATTGATCACCTGACAAGGATATTCTTTTTTGTTTTCCAGCATGAAACGGCCAAGGAGATTGACCTGAACCCGTTGATGGTTCCGGCGTTCTGTAACCCGAGGCAAGACTGAATTTTGCAATACCGCTGACATGTCTGATTGGCAATCCCGAAAAAAGTTGGCCATATAGATGATATGGCATGACATTTCGTCAGGGCATCCTAGCTCTGTTATGGTTAACAAAGCCTTTTGACAATCAATCTGTTTGGAATTGTCCAAATATTATTGTCAGCAGCTCATGTTCCTTTGCCGCCGTCAAAGACCATCAGGTGCCCCACTCTTTTTTGTGGCATGGAGGCTGAGGAGGGGGCTAGAGAGCCGGTTGGCATGATATTTTGTCTGGCAGGCTCGGCTGTTTCTGGATTGCGCATGAAAGCAGGGCGCTCGTCAGGCCAGATCAGGCGCAAAGAGGTGACGCTTAAATCCTGCAAAGGCCAAATGCCGATCCAATAGGGCATGTCCAGCGGGCTGGCTGCACCCAGAATGCGTGTTTTGGGCTGACCATAATGGCGCAAAGGCAGCAAAATGGTTTCAAATTGCAGGCTTTGGCCGCGCTCTGTTGTGCCTTCAAAGCCAATGACTGCGGCGGCTTCGTCATCTGCGACAGCGGTGAGCAGGATTTTGATGCTGGCCAGATCTTCCTTTTTCCAGAGATCAAGGAAATTGCGACCCTTTAACTCGCGGCAGAAGGAGCCACACAACCGGGTTCCGGCAAGGCGAAAGGTCTGGCTGTCTTCATCATTATATTCCAAAATGAAGGTATCGCCCAGAATGGCATGAATTTCAGCCGGATCAATATCGCTGCGTTCCGGTGCGGTACGGCCTCCGCGCAGACCATCCCAATATGTATAGAGCTCTCGGGTCACCTGATGTTTCATTGTTGATCTCTTTTTCGCATATTGTCCCATTTTCTGTCTCAGACTGGGACAATGAAGGCCATAATGTCTGTTTGTCTTTTTGAGTTGCAGACTTTGTGCCAGTTTCAAGAGAGGGCAGGTGCATTGAGGCGTTAACCTTTCGACTTTCTATAAAGGGGAATAGGGGCCTTATTTTATTGGTTAAACGATCTGTTTGGCTGGTGTCTCGTGTTGACGCTGTTAACCTTAATATTGCTTTACGCTTGTTTGATGGGGGCGGAGTGTGTAAACAAAGTCCTAACAGTTTCCACGCCGCAACATCGGACTCCTAAAAGATTTTGCGGCGCGGCTCTTCAAACCTTTCCCGACGGAGTGCGGGAGGCGTCAGCCATCTGATTTGATCCGTTAGAGATCGAACAGGTGGCTTTTTTTTGCCTTTTTGCTTGGGTTCGTTATGGGAAAATATGTGAGGCGCAGACTCTTTGCGTCTTTTGATTTGTTGTCCTCTTGATGAAAGTTTCTTTACTTCCAATATGAGAGAATGGCGGACAATGACAAAAATTAGCGGGTCTGGGGTGAAGGAGACAGAGAATGGTGCAGTTTGGCAAGAATGGTGGATCCTGGAATATGCCAGATGGTCGTCCTCCCTATAGAGAGCCGATGTTCAATTTGCCGCAACCCATTATGGTGTTGGGTGGCTTGATGATTGCCATTCATGTTGTGCGGGAATTTTTTCTGTCTGATTTTCAGGCGGTTAGCATTTTGGCGACGTTTGCTTTCATTCCGGCGAAAGCAGGGGATATCTGGACCTTTGTAACCTATGCCTTTTTGCATGGTAGCTGGATGCATTTGATTTTGAATCTGGTCTGGATGGCAGCCTTTGCAACCGTTGTGTTGCGCCGGATCGGGACAGCGCGTTTTGCTGGCTTTTTTGTGGTGACCGCTGTTGCCGGGGCGGGGTTGCATTCTCTCTTTCATGCGGGAAGCGCGACGCCGCTGGTTGGTGTTTCTGCTGTTTTGTCGGGGGCTATGGCCGCGTCCGCGCGGTTTGCTTTCAGCGGTTATGGGTCTTGGAGTGATGCCTTGCAAGCCTCTCATCGTCAGCCTTGTCTGACTTTGCAGCAACTTCGCAACAATAAGCAGGCCATGGCTTTTTTGACGGTTTGGCTGGTGTTGAACCTGATTTTTGGTGTGCTGTCTTTGGGCGGTGGCGGATCTTCTATCGCATGGGAAGCGCATTTGGGTGGTTTTGTGGCCGGCTTGCTCTTGTTTCCCTATTTCGATTCTTTTTCGCAAGGTCCAAGAAAGCCATCTGAGCCAAAGCAGAAAAAGAAAGATCATCCGCATATTCGCGTGATTAAATAATGTCATATCTGTCTGGGGCTTTTGCTGCCTATGGTTCGCGGGTTGTGATGAAGGCGCGAGAGGCATGTGTTTATAGGAATTGGGGATTGTTTTTGTGGCTTTCTTCTGTTCTTTGCATCTTTCGTTCAGCATATGCGTTAGTTTTGCTTTGGCCTCTTGTCTTCTTTGCTAAATCGTCGCAGACTTTCTTTTAAAGGAGTGATCACGCTTTAAAGGCGCTGGTTACAGCTATATTTGAATGCAAGGGAAAAGACCTGCCATAGTCTTCTATTGGCTTTCCGTTGCAGATTGTATGAAGGAGGACGCCGATGACTGTCGCAACAATTCTTGATCGTAAAGGCCGGGACGTTTTTACCCTAGCGCCAGATACTCCCATTGCCGAGATCGTGGATTTGCTATGCGAGAAGAAAATCGGTGTTGTTTTGTTGGCGCAAGATGGCAAATTGTGCGGCATTCTGTCTGAGCGTGATATTGTTGGCGCTTTGGCCAGTGGTGGGCAGGATGTTCTAAAACAACCTGCCTCTGCTTATATGACATGTGACGTGATTTGCTGTGCTGAGAATGAGACCGTAGTTTCGGTGATGCAGCGCATGACTGCCGGTCATTTTCGCCATATGCCGGTTTTGGAAAATGGGGCTTTGATCGGTCTGATTTCCATTGGTGATGTGGTCAAACATCGCATTGAGCAGACAGAGAAAGAAGCCGCCGATATGCGCGCCTATATTGCTGCGGGATAAATTCCCGTTTGCTCTATGTAAATGCTCTATAGAAAAGCAGGGTTTGGCCCTGCTTTTTTATATCAGGCACTTATGCATGCATGTCTTTTGAGATTTCCTTGAAATCTTCTATGACTTTTTGAGTGGCAAGATAGCCAGCTTCAATTGCTTCTTGCGCGCGGTGAAATTCGAACATGCCGATTTGGTGTACGCGCGGGCTGATCATGATGTCAGGCGGGTCGCCTGCCAATCGCGAGCGACTGATGCGGTCCTGAATGATGGTATAGGCATCAAACATAACCGAGGAAATGCCCGGTGTTTGATTGTTGCCAAAGAAGATGGATTTAAAGCCTGAAAAAGCGGTTGGTTGCGCTTGGATCGTTTCTTCCTCTTCACAAGGCTGGATCACTTCGTGCGGATCGTCAGCATTGGGAATGATTGAGCCGCGCCCAAAAGAGGCATCACTTAAATTCACCGCCAGCACAATGCGGGCGCCCATAGAGCGGGCCAGTGACACGGGCACCGGATTGACCAATGCTCCGTCTACCAGATGGCGGCCATTGACGGTGACAGGATTGAAGATGCCGGGCAGGGCATATGATGCCTGCATGGCAGTGACCAGATGACCGCGACGTAGCCAGATTTCATGTCCTGTTGCCAATTCTGTTGCCACAGCCATAAAGGGCATTGGCAGATCTTCGATTGTGGCATCTTCCAGATAGCGATGGAGCAGGCGGGTGAGGCGGGAGCCATTGATCAGGCTTTTGCCCGAAAAATTGACATCCAGCAGGCCTAATAAGCGGCGCGGCGTGAGGCTGTTGGCAAATTCTTCCAATCTGTCCAGATGCCCTGCGGCATAGCAGCCGCCAACCACTGCGCCAATGGATGTGCCGGTAATGATGTCCGGTTTTATGCCTGCTTCTTGCAGGGCATGGAGAACGCCAATATGAGACCAGCCTTTTGCTGCGCCACCGCCTAAGGCAAGTCCGATGCTGGCCTTGGGTGTGCAAGGGGCTGGGTGCATTTGTTCGGTTGTGTTTTGATCATTCTCATTTTTTGAGGTGGGTGAGAAATAATCAAGAACATGGGCCAACATGGCGATCTCCTTTCACCTTTCAGGATAGGAGATTTGATTTCTTAAACCATTAACAATTGCATTTTTTTCGTCACTTTGATGTGACGGAGAGGTGAGGGACTTGCTGAGGCTCGTATCAAGCTTTTGCTATTCATAGACTTTTTTAGGGTCGAACAGCGGACTGTCTTCTTTGAAGCTCAGGGTTGTGGTGCCGTCTTTTTGTGTGGCAGCACGATAAAAGCAGGATTTGAAGCCCTGATGGCAATTGGCGGTGGCGCCGCGTGTGCGGACCTTGAGCCAGATGGCATCCTGATCGCAATCTGTGCGTATTTCTATCACATCCTGCACATTGCCGCTGGTGGCGCCCTTGTGCCAGAGTTCTTGGCGAGAGCGGCTCCAATAATGGGCTTCTTTTGTGTTAAGGGTCAGTTGCAGGCTTTGCGCATTCATATAGGCAAACATCACCACATCCCCGCTATCAGCATCGCTGACAATGGCCGGGATCAGTCCGTTTGCGTCAAATTTGGGCAGGAAATGTGTGCCCAATTCGATTTCGTCTTTGCTGCTTTGAGCTTGGCTTTCGAAGGGCACACACATGATTCCATTCTTTTCCTGTCTCACGCACGCTTTGAAGCGAAGGATCAGGGCGCGATTAGCGCACCCCGATCAGGGTCATGAAACGGTCTTGTTTTGTCTGATCTTCTTCAAACACACCGGTGAAAGTGGTGGTGACGGTTGAAACACCCTTTTTCTGGACGCCGCGCATGGACATGCACATATGCTCTGCTTCCATGACCAGGGCAATGCCGCGCGGATTGAGGGTCTTTTCAATCACCTCGATGATTTGCGCGGTCAGGGTTTCCTGTGTTTGCAGACGGCGGGCATAAGTATCGATCACCCGTGCCAGTTTGGATAGCCCGACAACCCCATCGGAGGGGTAATAAGCGATATGGGCCTTGCCGAAGAAGGGCACCATGTGATGCTCGCAAGCAGAGAAAAATTCTACATCGCGCAGCAAAACCATATCCTTATAGCCGTTCACCTCTTTAAAGGTGCGTTGTAATGGCACGACCGGATCTTCGTTATAGCCTCTGTAAAGCTCCTGATAGGCTTTGACAAAGCGTGCCGGGGTGTCCTGCAAGCCTTCGCGGCTTGGGTCTTCTCCGATCCATTCAATCAGGGTGCGAACGGCAGCTTCCGCGTCCTGCCGGGATGGGCGTTTCTTTTCTGTCACAGTCTGTCCCTGAACCGGCTGATCGGCGGTCTGTGTTGTAATGATTGTGTCCATGACCGAGCAAAGCTCCTTCATTGTTCCCGCTGGCTGCGGTTGTTACGCGTATGGCGTACAAAATTTCCACCAAATGGGTATCCCGCTCAGTTTGTCAAAGCCATTCTGAAAGCTTCCTCAAACAAACGGGATGCGACATCTTGCACGTTTTTGGCTGTTTGTCAGTAGCAAAAAACTGATTATCATCATGTAATGTTATATCGTTACTCTTTTGTCGGTTTTGTTCAAATGGAATTTATTGCAAAGGGCTATGATAACCTTGTTTCTCTTCCCATATAAGGGTTATAGGGAAGATTGACAGCTTTGGATGAATAAGACACAGCAAAACAGGCGTAATTTCTATGTTGGATGCCATCTATAATAAGAAAATTCTGGAATTTGCGGGCAATATAGAACGCCTTGAGCGATTGGACAATCCTCAGGCCTCTGCCCGTGCGCATAGCAAATTATGCGGGTCTACCATTGATGTGGATTTGATTATGCAAGATGGCAAAGTTGTGGATTTTGGTCACAAGGTCAATGCCTGTGCTTTGGGGCAGGCGGCGGCCAGCGTGATGGCGCGCAAAGTGATTGGGCAAGGTGGTGATGAGTTGCGTTCTATTCGCGCTGTCATGCATGCCATGCTTAAAGAGGGAGGTCCTGTTCCGCAAGGCTATTGGGAAGATCTGAAATATCTGGAGCCGGTCAAGGATTATCCTGCGCGCCATACGTCCAGCTTGCTGATTTTTGATGCCGTGGTGGATGCGGTTGAACAGATTGAGCGCAGTGGGGCGCAGTGAGTGATGTTCGGGCCTTTCTTTCGGCTTTTGAGTTATTTGCATCCAAGAGTTTTGCCGCTTGGCCTGATCCGGTTTTACCAGCTTTTTATTTCGCCTTTTATCGGGCGCAATTGTCGCTATGGGCCGACTTGTTCCCATTATACAGCCGAGGCGATTGGACGATTTGGCCTTTGGGCCGGGGGCTGGATGGGGCTGGCGCGGATTGTACGCTGTCATCCTTGGGGACAGAGTGGCTTTGATCCGGTGCCGGAGCTGTTGCCTGAGGGATCATGCTGGTATAAACCATGGTCTTACGGTTTTTGGACCGGGGATCATATTGATCCGGCCACACGGTTGGATTAGCTCCGGGTCAGAGGCCATATTTGATCGAAACACAAGCTTACCTGTGTTGTATGCAGGAGTTGAGCAGGAGGACCTTGATGGTCAATCTTACTTTCCCCGATGGATCTGTGCGTAATTATGAGCAAGGCATTTCTGGTGCCGAGGTTGCGGCAGGTATTTCCAAATCTCTCGCCAAAAAAGCCGTTGCTGTGAAACTGGATGGCGAGCTTACTGATTTGTCCGAGCCGATCTCTGCGGACGCTGCCATCGAGATTGTAACCCGAACTGATGATGATGCGCTGGAATTGATCCGCCATGACACGGCCCATGTGCTGGCCGAAGCGGTGCAGGAATTGTTTCCGGGCACGCAGGTTACCATTGGACCGGTCATTGATAACGGCTTTTATTATGACTTTGCCCGCAATGAGCCTTTCACCATGGAAGATTTGCCTGTCATTGAAAAGAAAATGGCAGAGATCATTCAGCGTAATGCGCCTTTTACCAAAGAAGTTTGGAGCCGCAATGAGGCCAAGGCCTATTTTGCTGACAAAGGTGAGCATTATAAGGTTGAGCTGATTGACGCCATTCCTGAAGAGGAAGATGTCAAAATCTACAAGCAGGGCGATTGGCTGGATTTGTGCCGTGGGCCGCATATGGCCTCCACTGGTCAGATTGGTTCGTCTTTCAAGCTGATGAAGGTGGCCGGGGCTTATTGGCGTGGCGATTCCAACAATGCCATGTTGAGCCGTATTTACGGCACAGCCTGGGCGTCAGACAAAGATCTGAAAGCCTATTTGCATCGTTTGGAAGAAGCTGAAAAGCGTGATCACCGCAAGCTTGGCCGCGAGATGGATTTGTTCCATTTTCAGGAAGAGGCACCAGGCTCTGTTTTTTGGCATGAAAAGGGTTGGACCCTGTTCCAGACTTTGATTGCCTATATGCGTCGTCGTCAAAAGGATTGGGGCTATAAGGAAGTCAATAGCCCGGACATGATGGAAAAGACGCTGTGGGAGCAATCTGGCCACTGGGAGAAGTTTGGTGAGAATATGTTCACCACCCAGACACCGGATGAGCGTACTTATTGCTGCAAGCCGATGAATTGTCCGGGGCATGTTCAGATCTTTAAAAATGGTCTGAAATCCTATCGGGATTTGCCGCTCAAAATTGCCGAATTTGGCAAGGTGCATCGCTATGAGCCGTCTGGCGCCTTGCATGGCATGATGCGTGTGCGGCATTTCACACAGGATGATGCCCATATCTTTTCTGCGGAAGAGCAGATTACGGAAGTCTGCGTGGATATGAATGAGCAAATCATGTCCATTTACAAGGATTTCGGCTTTGAAGATATTCGCATCAAATTCTCAGACCGCCCGGAAAAGCGCGTTGGCTCTGATGAGGTGTGGGATGCATCGGAAGCGGCCTTGAAAACAGCGGTTGAAGCTGCGGGGCAGGATTATACGCTCAATCCCGGTGAAGGGGCTTTTTATGGTCCAAAACTGGAATATGTGTTGCGTGATGCCATTGGCCGCGATTGGCAATGCGGCACGGTTCAGGTGGATTTGAACTTGCCGGGACGTCTTGGTGCTTTCTATATCAATACAGCAGGGGACAAGGTGTCGCCGGTGATGATCCACCGGGCTTTGTTTGGCTCTTTGGAGCGCTTCTGCGGTATTTTGATTGAGCATTATGCCGGTCATTTTCCGCTTTGGCTGGCGCCTTTGCAGGTGGTGGTCGCGACCATTACCTCTGAAGCTGACGACTATGCACGTGAGGTTCAGCAAAAGCTGACGGCGGCCGGTTTGAATGTCGAAATGGATCTTCGCAACGAGAAGATCAATTATAAGGTTCGCGAACATTCATTGGCCAAGGTTCCGGCCTTGCTGGTTTGTGGCCGCAAGGAAGCGGAAGAGGGGACAATCTCTATTCGCCGTCTTGGCTCCAAACATCAAACATCCATGTCTTTGGAAGAGGCGATTGCGTCCCTGACAGAAGAGGCGATTGCGCCGGATCTTCGCCGGGCGCGTGATGCAGCCAACGCAAAATTGGATGCAGCTGAATAAGCCTCTCTTTGGTGAGTGGATAGAGAAAAGGGCGTTGCTTTTGCAGCGCCCTTTTTTGTGCTGTTTGAACTGGTTAGCGGATTGTCTTTGTAAAATGAGTCAAGCTTTGTGCGCTATTGCTAAGGCTGGCTGGCCAGCACTTCAATATCCCGGTTCAGGCCTGCATCGACGGCGAAATCGCGATTGTAGATTTCCTCGCCCTGTTTGGCGATTGCCGTATAATCACCTGCTGCCAGCGCAAGCGTGGGGAAGGCACCAATGGCGCGTTTGACCAGATCACCGCCGGGGGTCAGCACTGTCCAGACTGTGTTGGTCAGAGCTTCGCCTCCCGGTTCGGAGACCAGACGCAAGGTGATTTTGGCGGCATTATGGATCATGGTTACGGTGACCAGATCGCCTGCTTTTACCTCGACATCGCCGCGCACCTTGGCATTGGCATCGCCGTAAGAGGAGACAATGTGATAGGTGCCCTCTGTCAGTTTGATGACCTGATTGCTGCGGATATTGGGGGCGATCAGTTGCTGGTTTTCTTCAGTGCCGGTCTTGCTATAGATATTGAAGCGCAACAGATTGTTGTCCAGATTGATATCGCCTGCGGCAACGGCCCCAAGGCGCAATCCGCCAGCCTGTAAAATGAAGCTCTCGCTATAATCTCCTGCTTTGGGCAAGATGACCCGTTTGGTCAGATTGGCATAGCCATAGCCTGCATAGACGATGTAGCGACCGGGTTTCAGATCCACTTCCAAGGCGCCACCATCGCTGTTATGGGTCATTGGCATACGGCCATTGTCGCCTTTTTTCTCTTCAAAAATACGCCAATTCATGCCGCGTTGAAGGGGCTGGCCATTTTGCGTTAAGAAGGCTGCCAATTGAAGGCGGGCAATGCCACCGGGCTGGATTTCTGGGGCCTTGGCGCTTTGGGCCTGACTGGCTTGCGGCTGTGTTTGTGTGGCTTGGGCGTTTGTTGCCTCTGGTGTTTGTGCCTGTATCTCTGTCGGTGCCTGCGATTGGGGTGCCGTTGTTGCGCCCTCATTTGCCTGTGTTTGGGCTTCAGGTGCTGTTGATGCAGCCTGTTCCTCTGTTGTTGGGGCAGATGTGCTGATAGCTTTTGCTTTTGGCGCAGGCAATTGTTTGGGCAATTTCACATAAGAACGGGGCGGTGGCGCGCCTTGTGTCTGTTTTTGAAGGATTGTGCCCAGATTCATCGGCTTGCTGTTTGATTGTGCCAGTGCATGATTGCTGGCAAACAGAATCAAAGACAGGCTAAAAAGCAGGCCTGATGTCTTTAGACGTGCTGATTGGGTATGTAACATGACCATTGCCGCCCTTGGTCCTTTCATACTCATTGTGAGGATTGGATATGTCTCGTCTTGGTTAATGCATATTGAATAGAAAGACCATGGTCATTTATGGGCGGGGACCCTTGTGGTCGGGATTTTGTTTGCTGGATTGTGGATTTTGTCGATCGTCTTTCTTCTCTTTTGCTTGATCTGTTTGAAATATGTGGGAAAGGGGCTTGCCTTTAGGCTTTTTGCATGGGGCTGGTCCGGGGCTTTGTCTGGCTGTGGTAAAGCTGTAGCAAAATATGAGGGAAAAATACTATGTCTGACTTGATGGATCACTTACTCTCCCGGCGCACTTTGCCTGCTGCTTTTTTGGGCGAGCCTGCTCCGACGTCTGAGCAGCTTGAGCGTATTTTGACAGCTGCTGTGCGCGCTCCTGATCATAAGAAACTGGAGCCTTGGCGTTTGATTGTTTTCACCCCAAAAGGGTGTGAGCGGATGGGCGCGCTTTTGAAGGCGCGCTGGCAAGAGTTGGATCCGCAGGCCGATGAGGCGCGTCTGACTCAGGAAACAGAGCGCTTTTTGCGTGCGCCGATGGTGATTGGGGTTGTTTCGTCCCTTAAAGATACCAGCCGTGCGCCGGAATGGGAGCAGATCCTGTCTGCGGGTGCTGTTTGTATGAATTTGATTCATGCCGCCCATGGCGAAGGGTATTCCGCCCAGTGGCTGACAGAATGGTGCGCGTTTGATGAGGCTATTCTTGCCGAATTGGGATTGGGGGAAGGGGAGCGTCTTGCTGGCTTTATCCATATTGGCACGCCGCAAGCGCCCAAGACCGAGCGGACAAGACCGGATCTATCGAAAATTGTACAAAGCTGGGGTGAGTGATGTTCTATCCGGTTTCAGAGCCGCATGGTTTGCCCCATGATCCGTTTAAGGCGCTTGTGGCTCCGCGCCCTATTGGCTGGATCAGTTCAAGGGGAGCGGATGGGGTGGCCAATCTTGCCCCTTACAGCTTTTTCAATGCTGTTTCGGCCCAGCCCAATGTGGTGATGTTTTCCTCTCAAGGGCGCAAGGATAGCCTGATCAATATTGAACAGAGTGGTGAATTTGCCTGTAATCTGGCCACCTATGAATTGCGTGATGCGATGAATCTGTCTGCCGCCATGGTCGGGCCTGAGGTGGATGAATTTGCGCTTGCCGGATTGAGCCAAAAACAGTGTCAGTTGATCTCTGCTCCTTGTGTGGCTGAAAGCCCGGTGGTTATGGAATGTCGTTTGCTCGATATCATCAAGCTGGATCGCTATGAGGGGATTGAGACCCCTTACCAGATGGTTTTGGGAGAGGTGATTGGCATTTTCATTGAAGATGCCATGCTTGTTGATGGCATGGTCGATATCACCAAGCTAAAGCCTTTGGCGCGGTTGGGCTACAAGGATTATTGTATGGTTGAGGATGTCTTTTCCCTTGATCGGCCCCAATAGGCTATCTTTTTGAAGCTGAATCCCTTTTTCTTTGATGTGAAGAAAGTGATTCAGCTTCTTCATATTTTGATTCAAGAGAAAAATCCTGTTTTGTAAACTGATTCAAGGTCTTCTTTTAGTCAATTGAAATGCCTGCTGATTTTGCTCTTGAAAGAAGCGTTTGCGCGCGGCGCAAATGGGGTCTGTCGAGCATTTCACCATCCAGCCCGACAACGCCGGCATTGCCTGCTTCTTGGAAGGCGGCAAGGATGCGTTTGGCCTTGTCTATGGCCTCAAATGATGGGGTGAAGACCTCATTGATGATGGGGATTTGTGCCGGATGAATTGCCATCTTTCCGATATAGCCATCGCGTTTTGCAGCTGTTGCCTCGGCGCGTAAGCCGTCCAGATCGCGGAAATTGGCATGAATGGCATCGATGGGTTGCACGCCTGCCGCCACTGCTCCAAAGAGGCATAATTCGCGCACCAATTTATAAGGGCTGGTAAGAGCTCCGCTCTCGTCCTTGTTGGTTTCTGCGCCTAGATCAGCGGAGAGATCTTCTGCCCCCCATGTCAGAGCGCATAAGCGTGGGCTGGCATTGCCATAGGTGCCAAGGTTGAAAATGGCGCTGGCTGTTTCTGTTGCCACTGCCATCAATTGAATGGAGCCTTGTTGGATGCCTGCCAAGGCTTCTTGTGCGCTGACTTTGGCATCGATTTGGGTGATGCAATGGCCGGAGAGGGTTTTGGGCACCATGATGCCATCGGGATTTGCCGGGATGATTTCTGCCAGATCTGCCTCTGTTAAACCGGTATCCAATGCATTGATGCGGACGAAAAGCCGGGGTCGGTTTTGTTGGCTTTGATGGTGTTTGACAAAGTTGGCCGCAATTGTTCGGGCCTCTTGCTTATTGTGTTGGGCGACCGAATCTTCCAGATCAATGAGCAGGACATCGGCTTCACTGGCAAGGCCTTTGGCCAATTTCTTTTCGCTATCGCCGGGGACGAACAGATAAGAGCGCATGAGTTAGGCGTCCTTTGTTTTCATAAAGGCCTGACGGGTGCATTTTGCGACCAGTTTGTCATTCTGATTATAGGCGCGATGTTCGAAGGTGACGATGCCTGCGGTTGGCCGGGATTTCGACAAGCGTTTTTCAACAATTGTTGTTTCCACCCGAATGGAATCGCCCTGATAGAGCGGGTGGGGGAAGGTGACATCTGTCATGCCCAGATTGCCAATTGTGGTGCCAATTGTTGTGTCATTGACAGAGATGCCAATCATCAGGCCCAGTGTGAAGAGGCTATTCATCAAAGGCTGGCCCCATTCTGTCTGGGTTTTACAGAAATGGGCGTCAATATGCAGCGGCTGAGGGTTCAGCGTCATATTGGAGAAGAGCATATTGTCCATCTCTGTCACAGTGCGGGTCAATTCATGCTTGATGGTGGAACCAACGTCAAATTCTTCAAAATAGAGGCCGGGCATTGGGCGTTCCTTTCGTTTTTCGCAGTTTACGTAAAAGGGGATAGGCAATGCAATGGGCAAAATTGTTGACTTTGCTGTTAGCTGGCATGGAAAGGATCTTAAGAGAAGATTAACCATATTTTTTCATATTGGTTAACAAAATATAACCAGATATCATTGGTGAGATTCGTCTTGTTTTCGTTTCTCTCTGGTTTGATTGGAGCTTTGGTTTGGTCTCTTTGGTTTCCTCTTCTTCGATGGCGCAGCGCTTTGATGCGGTTTTTGCCGAAGCGAGCAGGGCGACTGGGGCCAAATTTGATTTTTTGCTGGCCACGGCCAAGCGAGAAAGCGGCTTGCGGGTGGATGCCAAGGCACCGACCTCATCTGCGACGGGCTTGTTTCAGTTCATTGAAAGCACCTGGCTTGAAACCATGAAAGAGGCCGGACCTGCGCTTGGTTATGGATCGGTTGCCGATAAAATCCGTAAAGTTGGCAATGACTATATTGTGCCTGACCGCTCTGAGCGGCAAGAGATCCTTGCCATGCGCAAGGATGCCAAAATTTCTGCTCTTATGGCCGGGGCTTATGCGCGTAAGAATGAGGCGCAATTGTCGCAAGCTTTGGGGCGCACGCCCAAAAGCGGGGAATTATATGCGGCGCATTTTTTGGGCGCGCAGGGCAGTGCCCGCTTGATTGGTATGAGCGAGCGCCAGCCGGATTTGGCGGCGGATCGTCTCTTTCCTGATCAGGCAAAAGCTAATCGCAATGTTTTTTATCATCGCAATGGTCAGGCAAAATCTGTTCGCGAAGTCTATGATAATCTTGTGGCAACGGTGCCAAATGAGACTGGCTTGGCAACAGAGGCGGGGCAATCGGGGCAGTCTTCATCCGCGCCTTTGGCTTATGTGGATCATCTGGGGGATCGGTTTCGCAAAAAGACGTCTGAGCTTGTTTCCTTCATGGCGCAAATGGAAAATGCGCCGGTCCGCCGCAGCCGTTATGGCGGGGAGATGGATGTTACACAATCAGCCAATCATGGTGGGCGCCCCTCGCGCTATGCGCAATCAGCGAGCCTATCGCCTTCTACAGAGCCTGCCCGATCTGTCGCGTCCTCTAATGGCGGGGAGACCAAAGCTGCGCCTGTCAATTTATTACCTGATCAAGCAGTGCCTGCTGATGCTGAGACTATGGCTGTTTTGCCCAAATCAAAGCCTGCCGGTCTAGCGCATGCAGGCCAGCGGTTTGTTGAGCTTTTGGGCGCCTCTGGTCAGCAAAGCGCTTTGCCAGAGTCGCGTTCAAAACCATCCTTCGTTTCATCTGGTGCCTTGGATTTGAGCGATTATCTTTCTGGGGCCAGGAAAACAGACCCTGAGGGTTGATTGGTTTTTCTCATTTTTTATGCGTCTGATTGTTGGATTTCCGGGCTTTGTTATGCCCATTTGATCCGCTTGTTGTAATTAACAAATATGGTGAACCGATCATTAAGGGTTGGTGTTTCACAATGGCCGGGAGTTAAGCAGTTCAAGGACTTTCGGGATGATTGTAGCGAAGTTTCTCTCCTGGATCGAAACAGCCCCGGTGGCACGGCGTGCAGAGGCAAGCTCTGCGCTTGCGCGGGCCTATTTGTTTTCAGATATGGAGCCATCGGAACGTAATGATGCCGAGACGGCCTTGACGTTGTTGCTGGATGATTCTTCGCCCTTGGTACGTCTGGCCTTATCGGATGCTTTGGCCTCCAGCCCTCATGCTCCTCATCATGTTATTCTTTGCCTTGCTCAAGATCTGGATTCGGTGGCGGAGCCGGTTTTGCAGCGCTCGCCCATTTTGCTCGATGGGGATTTGGTTGATATTGCCGCTCATGGGTCGGATCGTGTGCAATGTGCGATTGCCTCGCGTCCCTCGGTGAGTGCGTCTTTGGCGGCAGCTCTTGCTGAGGTGGGGGGCAAGCAGGCCTGTCTTGCCATTCTTGCCAATGTCGGGGCACAAGTGACCACATTCAGCCTGCGCCGCATGGCCGAGCGGTTTGGACAAGAGGCGGATATGCGCACCACTTTGCTGTCGCTGGATGGTTTGCCGGTGGATATTCGTCAGTCTTTGATTGTGCAACTTGGTGGTGCTTTGGAACAATTGTCACTGGTGAAAAATTTTATCAGCTCAGAGAAGCGCAGCCTTTTGGTCAAAGATGCTTGTGACAAGGCAACGGTTGATCTGGCCTTTTCTTCCTATGGTGATGATCTTGAGGCCTTGGTCGAGCATTTGTGTTTGTCTGGGCAATTAACGGCAGATATCCTCATTCGCGGGCTTTGTATGGGCAATGTGGATCTGTTTGTCATTGCGCTGAAGAAATTGACCAATATTTCCGAGAAACGCATTCGTGATTGTGTCAAGGATGCCAGTGATGGGGTGATTGCGACGCTGTGTCATAAAGCAGGCCTCAAGGCTTATGTTGTGCCAGCTGTTGTGTCTGCTTTGCAGGCCTATCATGAGGTCTCGCAAGAGATGGATCCCATGGTATCGCGCTCGCGCTTTGCCCGGCTTATGGTGGATCGCATTCTGGGCTCTTATGGTGATCTTGTCATGGATGATGAAATGGATGACTTGCATGCTTTGTTGCGCCGTTTTGCCATGCAGATTGCACGGGATGAGGCACGGGAGATGCGCCTTTCCTTGCGCGATCACGGGGTTTTGCGCGACTATAGAGCGGCGTGATGCTAGAGCATTTTGAATAAACACACAAAAGCCGGGCAAAACCCGGCTTTTGTGTGTTTGATAGGACTGACGATTATAGAGCGCAGAGAGCGCGCTTTTTTAGCTGTCTTTTTTGCTGTCTTCAAAGCGGGCAATGATTTCGCCTGAGACGGCCAGCAATTGTTCTGTCAGAGCTTTGCCAATGGCGTTGTCTTCTTCTCGCGCATCTTCCTTGACCACTGCGGCGATGGCTTGCACATGTTTGTGCAGCAAATCTTGCGGCAGGAAGGAAAGGTCGGTGACATTCTCGATCAGATCGCAGAGCGAGCCTGCAATGTTGCCGGCAATGGGAAAGCCCATGGTTTGAGCCTGACCCTTGATATCGTGAGAGGTGCGAAACAGCTCTTCTATGGTTTCGCTGTTCATGCCTTTTTCCTGCAACGTGGTCCAGGCGGTTTGCAATTCGTCGACTTCTTCTGCCATCCAGATATTGAAATTGACAGAGAGTTGCTGCATTGCCTGTTCGGCACGGGCTATGGGGTCGAAACCGGCTTGAGAGCTGGGCACGACCTTGATTTTCTTTCTCAGATCGACTTTTGGTTGGATTATTTCATAATCGGCCATGATGGTGTCTCATCTGGTTGGCCAAAATTGGCCGGTTTTTGTTTCAAGCAGTGTGATGGTATGGTCCATCTTGATGCTGTGTTCTTTTGTTGCTGGCTTTATGCAGTCCTGATTGGATCAGGTTTGCGCTTCTGTCTCATTTTGTGCCTCTGATCGACGTTCCTGACCCTTGTAAAGCGGATTTGAAAAGCGTCTTCTGTCTGGGCCATAAAAGCCGCCAGCCTTGATGAAGGGACGCGGATTGACAAGGCAATTGGCGACCCGGGCATAGAGTGCTTTTGCCGAAATTGGCTTGCATAAAAATTCTGTTACTCCGGCATCTCTTGCTTCTGTGACGCATTTCTTTTCAGAATGGCCTGTCAGCATGATGATGGGTACAGTCGGATTTGCCGAGGAGGTTTCGCTGCGCATCATGCGGGTCAGTTCAATGCCAGAGAAAATAGGCATATACCAGTCTGTCACCACAATGTCGGGCAAGGTGGATTGAAAAATTTCCAGCCCTGTTGCCCCATCTTCTGCCTCGGTCACTTCTCGTGCGCCAAAGCCGTGAATCAGTGTTCTGACAACCCGTCGCATATGGGCATTGTCATCCACGATAAGAAAACGCAGCTGAGAAAAATCCACATTCAGCATTAAGATCCCGTCCGACCTGCTTTTTGTCATTCTTTGTTTTTCATGGTCCAGCATAAACGGGCTGAGTTAAAGAAGGCTTTAGTTTGAGGACAGGATTTGTATTCTGGGATGTAAACTGCCTTCTCTCTCTTTTGGATAGAAGATCAGTAACGGAATTGCTCGGTCAGGATTCGTTCATTCCAGCCATGATCGGGGTCGAACATGATTTGGCAATTGGTCTCGCTGTCTTCGCAGATTTCCACTTCATGGACAGAGCGGATCTCGGTATGATCGGCCACGGCATTGATGGGGCGCTTGCGGGCCTCGCGGATGGCGATTTTGACCTTTGCCTTATTGGGCAGTAAGGCTCCGCGCCAATGGCGGGGGCGAAACGGGCTGATGGGGGTGAGGGCCAGAAGGGGACTGTCGATGGGCAGAATCGGGCCATGGGCCGAGAGGTTATAGGCCGTGCTGCCCGCAGGGGTTGCCACCAATACGCCATCGCAAATCAGCTCTTCCATGCGGGTTTTGCCATCAATGGAAATTTCCAGTTTGGCTGCCTGTGCCGTTTGGCGATAGATGGAGATTTCATTGATGGCCTTGGCCTCATGGATCTGGCCATCGGCTGTTGTGGCTTTCATATGTAAGGGATGCAGGACTGTTGTTTCTGCTGCAATCAGCCTTTCATAGAGATCGTCTTCACGAAATTCGTTCATCAAAAACCCGACAGAGCCGCAATTCATGCCATAGATGGGAATGCCGCTATTCATATAGCGGTGTAGGGCTTGCAGCATCAAACCATCGCCGCCCAGAGCCACAATCACATCGGCATGGCTTGGGGGGGCTGAGCCGAAGCGATGGGCGAGCTTGCGGCGCGCTTCTTCGCTTGCCTCTGTGGAACTGGCGATGAAGGCAATATTTTCAAATTGCCGGGATGACATTAGCATGACCTCATTCCCTCTTTCTGTGCTATTTCAGTAGCATGTTGTGCAATCCTTGCCAAATGTAGGAGTGAAGGAATATGTCGGTTGCAGCCTCTGATGTCATTTTCTTGTATGGAACCTGCCCGGATGATGCCATTGCCAGACAGATTGGTGCATCTTTGGTGCGGTTGAAGCTGGTGGCCTGTGTCAATATTTTGCCCGGCATGACATCGCTTTATCGCTGGCAGGGAAAGGTGGAGGAAACGCAAGAGGTTGTGTTCATTGCCAAGGCTAAACGCCAACATTATGAGGAAATTGCCCGCCGCTTTGCAAAATTGCATCCTTATGACGAGCCTGCGCTGGTTGTTCTGGGCGTTGAAACTGGTTTGCCGGGTTATCTTGGCTGGGTTATGCGTTCGGATCAGGACTGATTTGATGATGGCCTCATTTCGGCTTTGTGATCGCTGCTTTTTCTGTTTTAGCTGAATCTTAAAAAATCTTGGTCATTCTTTTGTCTGGATAGAGGAGAAGAGGATGGGCAAGGCTCAGATGTCGGCGCAAATATATGCCATGAATTGGGATCAGGATGGTCGCCATACAGGCTTGCATTATGGCCTGTTGCTGGTGGTTTATGCTTTTTATGGCTATCAGGTTTGTCCGTTTCTGGAACAATTGGGCATGGTGGAATTGCTCTCTCCTGTTGCAGTCATGTTGGCGTTTCAGCTGACTTTGCGCCATTTTGGAAAGCAAAAACTGGCTTCTTTGGACATTGCTCAGCGGGTGCGGGCGCTGTTCTGGATGGATCTTGGCCTTTTTGCTTTGGGTGGCTGTGCTCTGGCATTTTTCAATCTGTTTGCCCATGGGTTTCCGCTGGATAGTGGGGCCAAGATTTTGGTGCTGTTTCTGTTTGGTGGCTTCTATGTCTCTTTGGATCTGGCATTGGAGCGCGAATATCGATTGGGCCAATATCTTGGCTCCATTGGTGCGCCTTTTCCGCTGTCTGTGCGCTATTTGTCGGTTCAGAAGAAATTTGCCCTTTTCTCCAGTGCCAATATGGTGATTTTGGCCAGTGTTTGCCTGCTTGTGGTCTATAAAGATCTGCATTGGATTGTTGCCTCTATGCCGGATATGCAAATGGCGCAATTGGCGATTATGGCTGAGATCGTGTTTGTTGTTGCGGTGATTGGGGCCTATATTTTGCGGGTCATTCGTCAATATTCGCGCAATCTGGATGCCACCTTGCGCGCTGAGACCGGTGGTTTGCAAAGGGTGGCTGATGGCAATTTGAAAGCCAGTATTCCTGTGACAACCAATGATGAATTTGGCCATATGGCCAAATTGACCAATCAGATGATTGGCCAATTGCGGCAATCGCGCGATGATCTGGTGCGCACGCAAGATGTGACCATGATGGGCTTGATTTCTTTGGCGGCCAAACGGGACAATGA
The DNA here is from genome assembly GCA_025800105.1 of Cohaesibacter sp. GTDB lineage: Bacteria > Pseudomonadota > Alphaproteobacteria > Rhizobiales > Cohaesibacteraceae > Cohaesibacter. The sequence goes on from JAOXSG010000131.1 coordinate 62,247, forward strand.
AACGGGTTTGCATTTAAAGCGCACACAAACCTATGTGGCGATGCTGGCGCGGGCCTTGCGGCAAAAAAGCCCTGATTTGGGCTCGGTCCTTAGCGATGAAAAGATTGAGCTGCTTTATAAATCGGCGCCTTTGCATGACATTGGTAAGGTTGGGGTGCCCGATCATATTCTTAAAAAACCAGGTAAACTGGACGATGATGAATTTGCCATCATGAAAACCCATGCCGAGATTGGGGCGCAAGCGTTAGAAGAAGCCGAGAAAGCTTTGGGGGGCTGTTCCTTCCTGTCGATGGCGCGCGAAATTGCGGCAACCCATCATGAAAAATGGGATGGCTCTGGATATCCGAACGGCTTGAAAGGCAAAGATATTCCGCTATCAGGTCGCTTGATGGCTGTTGCCGATGTTTATGATGCCTTGCGTTCGCCTCGTGTCTATAAGCCCGGTTTTAGTCATTCCAAAGCCATGGCGATTATTCTGGAAGGCAAGGGCCAGCATTTTGACCCGGATTTGGTCGATGTGCTGGTGTCGATTGAAGCAGAGATTGAAGCTTTGTCTGACGATATGGCTGATGCTGTTGACGCGCCATCAGAGGAGATCAAGGCCAGTGGCGCTGCTGCCTGATTGACTGTTAGAAAAAGCCGCGTTTGAAAGCAAAACGCGGCTTTTATTTTGTCTATTCCTTGATGCTCTGGCGGGTTCCTGTCTTGGCAGCGTCTGCAATGGCATGAATTACTTTTTCAAATTCCAGTGCGGCTTCGAAATCTGGTTGTGCTTTGCCATCCTTTGTAATTGCATCTAAAAACCCGGCCAATTCGATGACTTTAAGCTCGTTAAAGCCAAGGCCATGGCCAGCGGCTGGGCTGAAATTTTGGTAAGGGGTGTGGGCTGGTCCTGCCAAAATGGTTTTGAAGCCTTGGGAGCCAATCGGGCCTTCATTTTGATAAAGTTGCAGCTCGTTAAAGCGCTCTTGGGTGAAGGCGAGCATTCCCTTATCGCCGTGAATTTCCCAGATTAGATGGTTTTTGCGCCCCCATGCGGAGCGGGAGCTGGAAAAAGTGCCGGTGATGCCATTTTCAAAGCGCAATAAGGCGCTGGCAATGTCTTCATTTTCGACCTTACCGACCCCATTGCCATCGGGCATTGGGCGGGTTGGATAGACGGTTTGCATATCGGCAACAAGGCTCTCAATGGGGCCGACCAGCTCATAGGCGACACTGACCAGATGGCAACCCAAATCGCCAAGGGTGCCAAGGCCTGCATCAGCCTTTGTGGCGCGCCATGTCCATGGCAGGGCAGGGTCTGCCTGATAATCTTCGTCAACCACCCCTCGGAAATGCAGCAAGCGACCAATAGCGCCGCTCTGAATGAGGCGTTTGGCTTCCTGAATGATGGGGTTTTTGAGATAATTATAGCCGACTTGGGTTTTGACGCCGGCTGTGCGGGCAGCGTCTGTCATTTCCTGCGCATCTTGCAAGGTGAGGGCAAGGGGTTTTTCACACCAGACATGTTTTCCCGCCTTGATGGCTTCCAAGGCCATTTCCTTGTGGAATTTGTTGGGCGTGGTGATGGAGACGATGTCGATATCAGGGTCAGTGACCAGCTCTTGCCACTTGTCTGTATGGCGGGCAAAGCCGAATTGCTCGGCAAAGGTTGCGGCTCTATCCAATGGCAATTCGCAGAGCATTTCCAGTTTCAGATCTGGCAAATTGCCAAAGACGGCTTTGGCATTGCGATAGGCCAGGGCATGGCATTTGCCCATATAGCCGGTACCAATCAAACCTATTTTGAGTGTGGTCATGGGCTGGACTCCTGTTATTCTACATAATAGAATATATATTCTAAAATTCTCTATGCACTCGGAATATATCGCTGTCAAGCTTGTTGGGCATGGGGAGGTTGGGTGTTGCTGATGATGATTGTGGGGATTTATGTCGATAATGTCTGCGCCGCAAACGATGGAAGACTTTAGAGAGCGGTTGCTGCAATTGCAGGAAACCATGCCCAAGCGTTTGCGGCAATGTGCAGACTATGTTTTGGAACATTCCGACAAAATTGCCGTATCGACCGTCTCGCAACTGGCGCAAGAGGCTGGCGTCCAGCCCTCTGCTTTCATGCGTTTTTGTCAGCTTTTGGGCTTTTCCGGCTTTTCTGAAATGCAGCGCCTGTTTCGGGACAGTTTCAAACAGGCATGGCCTGATTATTCCACTCGGTTGCAAAATTTGCAGGACGGCCATGCCGATGAACCTGCAGCCTTGTTAGCGGATTTCGTTGAGGCTGGGCGGATATCGCTTGAAAGGCTTTTGGTCAGTGTGGATGAAGAGAGTTTGAGGGCAAGCGTTGATTTGTTATCAAAGGCTCCGGTGATCCATTTGATTGGCTATCGACGGGCTTTTCCTGTTGCCAGTTATTTGGCCTATGCGTTTGAAAAGATGGAGATTCCATCTATTTTACATGATGGAGTGGGGCAATTGAATGCAGCCCATTCTATTCGCGAAGGGGATGCGGTGGTGGCTGTAACATTCGCGCCATATTCTGCTGAGACGATAGAGCTTGTGGCGGCCTCCAAGGATTTGGGTGCGGATGTGGTTGCGATTACTGATGCTATGGCAGGGCCTTTGCAAAAGCTTGGGGCGATTCCCTTGCTTGTGTCAGAGGTGGATGTTGGGGCCTTTCGTGCTTTATCGGCCAGTTTGTCTCTGGCTATCTGTTTGGCCGTTGCTGTGGGGACGCATCGCAAGGGATGAGTGTTTGGCCCCGAAATGGCTCTGCAATGGTTCTGAATGGCTTTGAAGTGAATTTGGATTTGCTCGACTATCATGCCTATTTTGGAAAATTTTGATTGCCAAGAATGAAAGTAGAAAATATATTCCATTTTAACGTTTAGTTGCTGTTTCCGAGTCTGATTTTGCCTGTGTGATGCTCTGGAGGGGCGGCTGGTGAGCGGGACGGATGAAAGTGCGGCTGTTGGAGGGATGGAATTATGCTTGATGTGATCACGATTGGTCGATCATCTGTTGATCTGTATGGCGCGCAGGTTGGTGGTCGTTTGGAGGATATGGCGTCTTTCAATAAATATATTGGGGGCTCTCCTACCAATATGGCAGCGGGGACGGCGCGTCTTGGTCTGAAATCTGCCTTAATCACCCGTGTTGGTGATGAGCATATGGGCCGCTTCATTCGCGAGCAATTGGCCGTAGAAGGGGTGGATGTGCGCGGGGTTAAGACTGACCCGGAGCGTTTGACCGCCCTTGTTTTGTTAGGAATCCGCGATCAAGAGCAATTTCCGTTGATTTTCTATCGTGAAAATTGCGCCGATATGGCTTTGTGTGAAGAGGATATTGATCCTGCCTTCATTGCAGAGGCGCGGTGCGTGGTGGCGACGGGGACGCATTTGTCCAATCCCTTGACAGAGGCCGCCGTTTTGAAAGCTTTGAAACTGGCGCGCGCCAATGGCGCACGAACGGCGCTTGATATTGATTTTCGTCCCAATCTGTGGGGCTTGTCGGGTCATGATGATGGGGAAAATCGTTTCATCGCTTCTGATGCGGTGACTGCCAAATTGCAATCGACTTTGCCTTTGTTTGATCTAATTGTTGGCACCGAAGAAGAATTTCATATTGCTGGCGGCACCACAGACACGATTGCAGCTTTGCGGGCTGTGCGTGAAAAGAGCGATGCCATTTTGGTTTGCAAGCGGGGTCCAATGGGGGCTGCGGCCTTTGATGGAGCCATTCCTGATGATTTGGATGAGGGGCTGTCCGGGCCGGGCTTTCCCATTGAAGTGTTCAATGTTTTGGGCGCTGGAGATGGCTTTATGTCCGGTCTTTTGACCGGCTGGCTAAGGGATGAAGATTGGCCGACCTCTCTGACTTATGCCAATGCCTGTGGGGCTTTTGCGGTCTCTCGCCATGGCTGCGCCCCGGCCTATCCCAGCTGGGAAGAGTTGCAATTTTTTCTTGAAAATGGCTCAGAAACCAAAGCTTTGCGTAAAAATGAGGCGTTGGAGCAAGTGCATTGGTCGACCAATCGCAAAGGTGAGTGGCCGGTTATGCGGGTTTTTGCTTTTGATCATCGTATGCAATTGGAAGAGATGGCCAAAGAGGCAGGCATTTCTGACGCGCATATTGATCCGTTCAAGCAGCTTTGCCTGAAAGCGGCCTTGGAAGTTGCGGATGGGCGTGAGGGCTATGGTATTTTGTGCGACTCGCGTCTTGGTCAGCAGGCTTTGTTTGATGCGGTTGGCAAGGGGTTATGGATTGGTCGTCCGGTGGAAGATCCCGGTTCGCGCCCCTTGAAGCTGGAAATTGGTCCTGATTTGGGATCTGCTTTAAAAGAATGGCCGCTTGAGCATGTGGTCAAGGTTTTGTGTTTCTATCATCCTGATGATCGTGAGGATATGAAAGCCGAGCAGGAAGAGATGGTTCTGCGCCTTGCTGATGCAGCGCGCAGCAATGGTTTGGAATTTTTGTTGGAAGTCATTCCGTCCAAGGCTGGGCCTGTGACAGAAGAGACGACGGCCAAAATCATTCATCGCTTTTATGATCTGGGGGTTTATCCTGATTGGTGGAAATTGGAGCCGATGATCTCTGACAAAGCCTGGCGCAAGACCTGTGAAGCGATTGAGGCGCATGATCCCTATTGTCGTGGCATTGTTGTTTTGGGGCTGGATGCGCCCATTGATGAGCTGAAAGCAAGTTTTGCCACAGCTGCCCGCTATGATTTGGTGAAAGGCTTTGCCATTGGCCGGACGATCTTTGGTCAGATTGCCAAAAACTGGATGGCTGGCAATTTGGATAATGACAGTGCTGTTGCACAAATGCGCGACCGCTTTGCCTGCTTGTGTCAAGCTTGGGATGACGCAAGAGGTCTTTCTTCTCAGCCTTGATTGTGAAACATTCTGATCAAAGCTTTGCTGTTTTATTGATGCCCAAATGGGCAAAGTTTGAGGGAGGCAAAGATGCTTCTTTATGGTACCAACCCGATTGCATGGTCCAATGATGATGATCAGACGCTGGGGGCTGATATTTCGCTGGATCAATGTTTGTCCGAGGCGGGCAAAATTGGCTTTGATGGCATAGAAAAAGGCCACAAAATGCCAACACAGGCGGATGCCTTATCCGCAGCTTTACAGCCGCATGGTTTGCGCTTTGTGTCTGGCTGGCATTCGTTGAATTTGTTGGCCCATAGTGTGGATGACGAGAAAAAGGCCATTCAGCCGCATTTGGATTTGCTGAAAAGCATGGGGTGCAAGGTTTGCATCGTTTGTGAAACCTCCAATGCAATACATGGCAATGATGCTATGCCTTTGTCTCAAAGTCCGGTTTTGCCTGCGGATCAATGGGCGCAATTTGGTGCCGATGTCGAGGAGATTGCGGCTTATTGTGCGCAACAGGGCATTGCGCTTGTTTATCATCATCACATGGGCACAATTGTTGAAACGGAAGCTGAGATTGATGCCTTTATGGCTCATACTGGCCCCCACACTCGCTTGTTGCTGGATACCGGTCATGCGCTTTTTGGTGGGTCTGATCCGGTGAAGTTGGCTGAGAAATATATGGATCGCGTTTCCCATCTTCACGCCAAGAATATCAGGCCTGATATCAAAGCGCAGGTTGAGGCGGATGGATTGAGTTTTCTCGAAGGTGTGCGTCGCGGTGTCTTTACCGTGCCGGGAGACGACGAGGGATGTGTCGATTTTGAGCCGGTTTTGAAACTTGCAGCCGAGCATGGTTATGAGGGATGGCTGGTGATTGAAGCGGAGCAGGATCCTGCTGTGCGCAATCCCTACCAATATCAATCTCTTGGCTTGTCGGCGCTGAAAGACATGGCAAAATCGGCTGGTTTGGATCAATCCTGAGGGGGGAATAGGATGGCGGATCTTTTACGCAAACCAATTGCAAGCTCTGGCAAAGTGCATGATATTACGCCTGAAAGTGCCAATTGGGGTTATGTCGGCTTTGGGCTTTATCATCTGGACGCTGGCGAGAGTGCCAGTGAGGCGACCGGAGATCGGGAAGTGATTCTGGTTCTGGTGGAAGGCAAAGCCGAGATCACAGTTGATGGGGTCACTTTTGGTGAGCAGGGCGATCGCATGGATGTGTTTGAGCGCAAAAAGCCGCATTGCGTTTATGTGCCAAATGGCTCTGACTGGTCTGCCAAAGCCACCACCAAATGTGTATTGGCGGTCTGTACCGCGCCGGGTGCAGGTGGCCATAAAGCGCAAGTGCTGGACCCCAATGAGATTGAGCAGGAAGAACGCGGAAAAGGTGCCAATACCCGTTATATTCATGCCATTGCCATGGAAGATCGCGATGTTGCGGACAGTTTGTTGGTCACAGAGGTCTTTACTCCGCAAGGCAATTGGTCCAGCTATCCCCCCCATCGCCATGATGAAGACAATTATCCTGATATGACCTATCTGGAAGAGACCTATTATCATCGTCTCAATCCAAGCCAAGGCTATGGCATTCAGCGGGTTTTCACCGAAGATGGGGAATTGGACGAGACCATGGCCGTGCATGACGGGGATGTGGTTTTAGTGCCAAAGGGGCATCATCCCTGTGGCTCACCCTATGGGTATGAGATGTATTATCTCAATGTCATGGCTGGCCCTTTGCGCAAATGGCGCTTTAAAAATCATCCCGATCACGATTGGATCGCCCAGCGCGACGCCAAGCAATAGATTTTCATTGCAGGTCTGTTTTTAAGGGCCTGACAGGAGCAAAAAAATGATCAGAATTGGTCTTTTGGGAGCAGGCCGCATTGGCCAGACACATGCTCGTGCCGTTGCGGCGCTGGATAATGTTGAAATTACCGCTGTTTTTGACCCGGTTGATGAGGCTGCGGCTTTTGTCACGGCTTTGACGGGGGCGCGTCAGGCCAGTGTTTCGGACATTATGCATGATGAGCAGATTGATGCGGTGATCATTGCCACACCTACAGATTTGCACGCAGAGCAGATTGAACAGGCAGCACAAGCTGGCAAGGCTATTTTTTGCGAAAAGCCGGTGGATCTGAATGCCGATCGGGTTCGGGCCTGTCTTAAAACCGCTGACCAAGCAGGCGTTACCTTGATGATCGGCTTCAATCGCCGGTTTGATCAGAATTTTTCCAAAGTGCGGGCGGCGATTGATGCTGGCAAAGTGGGGGATGTGGAGCTGGTTCAGATCACCTCTCGTGACCCTTCTGCCCCTCCGGTTGACTATATCAAGCGCTCTGGTGGCCTCTTTCGGGATATGATGATCCATGATTTTGACATGGCGCGTTTTCTGCTTGGTGAAGAGGTTGTGGAAGTGTCTGCAACGGGGTCGGTGTTGACTGATCCGGCCATTGGGGAAGCAGGTGATGTTGATACGGCAACCGCGACCTTGCGCACATTATCTGGCAAGATTGCGGTGATCACCAATAGCCGCCGTGCGAGCTATGGCTATGATCAGCGTGTGGAAGTGCATGGCTCCAAGGGCATGGCAAGTGCAGAGAATATGCGCCCGACCACTGTGGTGATTGCCAATGAAGCGGGCTATCAACAGGATCCGCTTTTAGACTTTTTTATGGAGCGTTATGCAGACGCTTACAAATCCGAGCTTCAGACTTTTTGCGCCATTCTGGCTGGAGAGGAAAAATCCTATCCGGGCGGTCTTGATGGCCTGAAAGCTCTGGAACTGGCCGATGCTGCTGTTCAATCCCTTGAGACCGGCAAATCTGTAAAACTCTGACAACCCCTTGAGGAGTTTTTTGGCCAATCCGGTTGGGCGGCTAGTCTTTATGCTGCTTGATCTTATCCTGACTTGCCTCGATCCTTTGGGTCGGGGCTTTTTTGTTTTGTATTACAAATAGGGTGGGGTGCAGGCAGAGATCACTTCTGCGGGGCGGTCCGAGATATTGCGAAAGCGATGGGGCTGTTTGCTGTCGAATAAAAAGCTGTCGCCTGCTTTTAAAATTCGGATTTGATCGCCTACGGTCAATTCAATTTCGCCTGAAATGACAATGCCGCCTTCATTGGCCTCATGTTCGAGATGGGTTTTGCCGGTATCTGCGCCCGGCTCATAGCGTTCTTGCAAAATTTGCAGATTATGGGCTTTGGCATTGCCGACCTGTTTTAGGGTTATGCGGGCTTGGTCCGGCTGGCTATCCTTGTAAAGCTGGCTTGTTAGATCAATCAGATCATTGGGTGTGAAGAATATATCCTGATTGAGCGGTTTGTCGGGCGCAAAGAAATCTGACATGGTGATGGACATTCCGCCTAGAATTTTGCGCAAAGATGCCACAGAGGGGCTGGAGCGACCTGTTTCGATCATGGAAATCTGGCCATGGGGGACGGAGGCCAAATCGGCGAGCTGCCTTTGGGAGAGGCCAGCGGATTGGCGCAATTCTTTTAAGCGATTTCCGACGTTAAATTGCTCAAAATCCTGCATCTTTCCGCTCCTTGTCTGGAGATTTTCGTCTTGTGCGCCCTGATTTGATCTACTCAAGGGGCTGATGGTCTGCTGATAAAATATCAAGCCCGTTAGAAATGTCAAAAGCGAAGAGAAATGAATTGCGCAAAATATTGAGCATTGATATGGTTTTATCATGTTGATTTCTGAGCATTGGAGGAAAATGCATGACACAAACAGCCGCTTTGAAAGACCGGCGCACCGCTGCGATTGCGCAAGGGGTTGCTACCCGCGGTATTTATGCCGAACGGGCTGAGAATGCTGAATTGTGGGATGTGGATGGGCGTCGTTTCATTGATTTCGCTGCTGGGATTGCGGTGAATAATACCGGTCATCGCCATCCCAAGGTTATGGCGGCTGTTGCCAAACAGGCCGAAGCTTTTACCCATACCTGTTTCCATGTTGCGCCTTATGAAAGCTATGTTGTTTTGGCGGAGCGCTTGAATGCTGCGACGCCGGGGGATTTTGCTAAAAAAACCATGCTGGTGACAACGGGGGCAGAGGCGGTTGAAAATGCCGTTAAAATGGCACGGGCCTATACGGGGCGCTCTGGTGTGATTGCTTTTTCCGGGGCTTTTCATGGGCGTACCTTGATGGGCATGGCCTTGTGCGGCAAAGTCAATCCCTACAAGAAGGGCTTTGGGGCGATGCCGCCAGAAGTGATGCATGCGCCTTTTCCTAACACTTATTATGGCATCAGTGCTGACCATGCCATGGGTGAGTTGAACAGGATGCTGGCCTCTTCTGTTGATCCTGAGCGCATTGCTGCTTTCATTATTGAGCCTGTTCAGGGTGAGGGCGGCTTTAATATTGCGCAAAGTGAATTTTTGCAAGATTTGCGCAAGCTGGCAGATCAGCATGGCATTTTGCTGATTGCAGATGAAGTGCAGGCCGGTATGGCCCGGACGGGCAAATTGTTTGCCTTTGAACATTCCGGTGTTGTGCCTGATCTGGTGGTGATGGCCAAAGGGCTTGCTGGTGGCTTTCCGCTTTCTGCTGTGACAGGCCGCTCTGAGGTGGTTGATGCGGCACCGGTTGGTGGTGTTGGCGGCACATATGCAGGCAATCCTTTGGCGGTGGCTGCTGCCAATGCTGTCTTGGATGTCATTGAAGAGGAAAAGCTGTGCGCGCGCGCCGATGAGATTGGCGAGACAATAAAAACGCGCCTGAAAGCTCTATCCCAACGCCAAGGCATGGAAGTGATTGGTGATGTGCGCGGTCTTGGTGCCATGGTTGCCTTTGAGCTGGTTAAGGGGGGAGACGTCAATCAACCTGATGCTGCTTTGACCGGGGCAATTGTTGCTGAGGCCGAAGAACGCGGTCTGATCATTTTGCCATGTGGGACACGGGGCAATGCTATTCGCTTGCTGCCCCCTTTGACCACGCCGATGGAACAGGTTGATGAGGCTTTGGATGTGATTGAAGCCTCTGTTGAAGCGGCCATTGCCAAAATGGCGGCTGCATAATTGTTTGAATGCGCATGGGAGTTTATGCCTCTTCCATGCGCATTTTTGTCTGCTTTGATTGTTTTGACCGAGCTGTGCGTGTTGTTGTGACCGTCTTGGAAGCATTTGGTCAAAAAGAAGCCCATCACGCAGATGCGGATGGGCTTTTAAGTGATCGGGAACAGAGACCATCGTTCCCGATAAGGAAGATCGATATTTGTGATTAGGCTAATGTCATGAATTCTGAGCCTAACTGAACGGGTTTTGAGTCTAAGCCAGCGCGCGGGCATCCTCACTGGCAAAGGTTGCCAGAATTTTGTGACCGGGCGTCAGATCGGCATTGAGATTGCCTGCCCGCACAAGGGCTTTCAATTGCTCTCCGCTTGACAGAGCAAGCACCACTTTTGCAAAAGCGCCATGATAAATGGTCTCGACCACTGTGGTATGCAGCCCATTTTCTTCATCACCATGATCATCTTTCAGCTGGATGCGTTCCGGGCGAATGCAAAGGGTTGTTGGGTCGCCATTTTCATGCGGGTCAACGGCGGTGGATAGAATGGTCGAGCCGCAGGCCAATGTGACCTCTGCCTTGCCATTGTTTTGTTTGTTGATGGAGCCTTTGAGCATGTTGGTTTCGCCAAGGAAGCTGGCCACAAAGGTATTGGATGGTTTTTCATATAATTGAGCTGGCGTGTCATATTGTTGGATGATGCCATCGTTAAAGACTGCAACTTTGTCTGACATGGTCAGGGCCTCGTCCTGATCGTGGGTCACAAAGACAATGGTGACGCCAAGATTTTCGTGAATATGCTTGATCTCGATTTGCATCTCTTCACGTAATTTACGATCCAGAGCGCCCAATGGTTCATCCATCAGCACCAAAGCGGGATCAAAAACCAGAGAGCGGGCGACGGCGATGCGTTGCTGTTGGCCACCGGAAAGCTGGGTTGGGTGCCTGTCCCCGAAGGCACCCAGCCTGACCATATCCAGCGCTTTTTGCGCCCGCTCTCTGGCCTCTGCTTTACCAACCTTGCGGACGGTGAGCGGAAAGGCGATATTTTCCAGCACGGTCATATGCGGGAAAAGGGCATAATTTTGAAAGACAATGCCGATATTTCTCTGATAAGGGGGGACGGAATTAAGCGGATTTCCATCCAGATAGATTGTGCCTGCGGTTGGTTGTTCAAAGCCTGCCAGCAGCATCAAAGAGGTCGATTTTCCTGATCCAGACGGCCCAAGCAGGGTTACAAATTCGCCTTTGGCGATATCCAGATTGAGGTTCTTGATGACCAGTGTTTCCCCATCATAGGTTTTCTGGATATTTTCGAAACGAACAAAGCTTTTATTGTCTTGCATTGGTCACTCTCTCTTATTTCTTGCCTGCTTTTAGCTTCTCGCTGCGGGCTGTTACCCATTGAATGCCCAAAAGCAGAACAAGCGAGATCAGGATCATAACGGTGGCAACGGCGGCAATTGTCGGGTCAATATTTTCGCGAATGCCGGCAAACATTTGTCGGGGCAGGGTGAATTGCTCTGTGCCTGCCATGAAGAGGGCCACAATGACCTCGTCAAAAGAGGTGACAAAGGCAAAGAGGCCGCCAGAAATGATGCCGGGCTGAATTTGTGGCACGACGATTTTGAAGAAGGTGGGTATGGGCTTGCAGCCAAGGCTGTAGGCTGCGCGCACCTGATTGCTATCAAAGCCGAGCAGGGTTGCGGTGACAGTGATGACAACAAACGGGGTGCCCAGCAAAGCGTGCGCCAAAATCATGCCAAGATAGCTGTTGGTCAGGCCAAGCTTTGCATAGAAAAAGTAAGAGGCCACGGCTGTGATGATAATAGGCACAATCATCGGGGTCAGCAACAATCCCATTACGGCCCCTTTGAAGGGGAAATTGGGACTGGTGAGACCAACAGAGGCCACGGTGCCCAAAATCATGGCCAGGATGGTGGCAAAGAAGGCAATGTAAAGGGAGTTCCATAAAGCGCGCATCCACATGTCTGAGCCAAACAGGACTTCATACCAGCGCAAGCTCCAATCTGGGATGGGATAGGACAGCAGGCTATCGGATGTGAAAGACAGGGGGACGATGGTGATGATCGGTGCCATCAGAAAAAGGATGACCAACAGGGCGGCAATCCATGTGGCAATGACGCTGATGCGCTCGCTTTTTGAGAGGGAAGGGTCGAGTCGGATCATGTCTTATACTCCCATACCTGCCTTGCCGCCTGTCACACGCTGGTAAAGCGCATAAAAGACGAGGGTGACGACCAGAAGGATGAAAGCAAGGGCGGAGGCCAAGCCCCAATTGATGGTGTTGTTGGTATAGAAAGCGATGAAATAGGAAATCATCTGGTCTTTGGGTCCACCCACGAGAGCGGGGGTGATGTAATAGCCAATGGAGAGAATGAAAACCAGAATGGCGCCTGCCGACAGACCCGGCAGGCTTTGGGGCAAATAGACCCGAATGAAGGCAACCCAAGGCTTGGCGCCAAGGCTTTTTGCGGCGCGCATATAGTCATTGGGGATGGCCTTCATCACCGAATAGAGGGGCAGCACCAGAAAGGGCAGCAGAATATGGGTGAGGGCGACATAGACGCCGAAGCGGTTAAAGACCAATTGTAGCGGCTCATCAATGATATGCAGGCTTTGCAGCATGGAATTGATTGGGCCTTCTTTTTGCAAAACAATGATCCATGCAGCGGTGCGCACCAGCAAGGATGTCCAGAAGGGAAAAAGAACGCCTATCAGCAGGATATTGCGCACAGTGTCGGAGGCATGGGCCAGCACCCAAGCGACAGGATAGCCAAGGATCACGCAGATCAGGGTGACGCCGAGGCTGATTTCCATTGTGCGAATGAGAATGTCGACAAAAAGAGCTTTCTCATCTTCTACCGCTATGATGCTGCCGCCGTCACTGCGTTGCAGATCCAGAGCTGTCAGCATGTAAAAATCTGTCCAGGCGCTGGAGGCGCGCTTCATGGCGTGAAGATAGGTCGGATTGCCCCAATTTTCATTCTGGGACAGGAACCATGCTTTTGCATCAGCAGGTCTTTGTTTTTCCTTTTTGATTTTGCGGGCGGTCTTTTTGAACAGAGAAATGAAGCCGGTCACGTCCTGATTTAAGCGTCTGCCGACGGGGCCGAAGCTGCGCTCTTTTGCAGCGATCTGCAATTCTTCGAACAGGGCGTCATAAAAGGCCTGTTCATCAAGGGTTTTGAGATTGTCTGATTTGTTCAGAATGGCGGCGGATTGCGGAAAGATGGTGACAAATTCGGGGCTGTTAACAGAGCGCTCCAGCAATGAGCCGATGGGAAAGAGAAAAAAGACCAGCACGAATAAAAAGAGAGGGGCAACAAGGGCAAGGGCGCGCAGGGTTTTGCGGCGCTCGGCTGTGCGCAATTGTGCTTTCAGTTTTTTGGGGTCGAAGCCCAAATGTGGCTGGCTGCTATCGGTCAGTGGGGCTGTTTGAGAGCTTGCGGCCATTGAGGCGATCCTGATCAGGTGAGGTGTGACGAATAGGGCTTTTCCGGGCGATCAAGAGAAAAGGGCGCTCAGAATTTAAAGCAGTGCTGTTGATAAGCAGATCCATGATGAACTGGTCTCAAGCCAGATATCAGGAAAGGCCAAGGGAGGTCGGTCTTTCCTGATTGCAGAGCCGCTGCATTGCTGCATGGTCTGCTGGCTTGTTGTCTGCCTGCCTTGAAGGAAGGGAGAAGGCAGGCAGACATACATACATATAGACAGGCAGATGCTACTGGGATGCCCAATTGTTGAAGCGCTGATTGAGATCTTCAACATTTTCCACCCAGAAATCGGTGCTGGAGGCGAGGGCGCCTTTCAGATAATCGGGGTTGGAAGGCAGGCGCTTTTGGGTTTTTTCATCGGCGGCGGCAACGGCATCCTTATGGGTTGGGCCATAGGGGATTTTTGAAGAAAGCTGGGCCTGTGCCTTTGGTTGGGTGGCTGACTTGATGAAGTCATAGGCCTTATCTGCATTGTCACTGCCTTTGACAATAGCCCAGCCATCCAAAGCATAAATCTGGCCATTCCAGGATGTGTTGAATTTGCGCCCTTCGTCATTGGCTTTGGAAATGCGGCCATTATAGGCGGTGGTCATGACCACATCACCAGAGGCCAGCCATTGTGGCGGCTGGGCACCGGATTCCCACCATTGAATATGCTCTTTGATTTCATCGAGCTTTTTAAAGGCGCGATCGACGCCTTCTTTGGTGGCGAGGGTTTCATAGACCTTGTCAGCGGCTACGCCATCGGCCATCAGAGCAATTTCGAGGGTGAATTTGGCGGTTTTGCGCAAAGCGCGCTTGCCGGGCCATTTTTCGACATTCCACATATCCGCCCAGCTTTTTGGACCTTCTTGGCCCAGCTTTTCAGAATCATAGGCAAGAATGACAGACCACAGGATGGTGCCAACGCCGCATTCGCCAATAATGGCAGGATCAATCACAGTGTCCTTGCCGCCCAGCTTTTCCCAATCGATGACTTCTAGCAGGCCTTCATCGCAGGAATTTTCCAGCTCTGGCGCTTCCATCTGGACCACGTCCCATGTCACATTGTTGGTTTCGACCATGGCTTTGATTTTGGCCGTTTCGCCATTATAGGCCTCGTCCAGAATCTTGTTGCCGGATGCTTTGGCAAAGGGAGCAAAATAGGCTTCGCGCTGGGCGTCCTGATAAGCGCCACCCCAGCTCACGACGGTCAGATCGCGTGCTTGTGTCGCTATGGTAAGGGCGGAAAATGCCAGAAGAGCCGTGCCTGCGGCAAGGAAAGATTTACGCATAGGATAGTTCCCGTTTGGTTATTGCTTTTGGCCGCGCTCCTTGGTGATTGGGAGGGGCCGTTTGATTTGTTTTTTGTTGGGCTAACCGTTGATAGGACCAACGATATGGCCGCTTTCAAAAGGCAATGCGGTGGTGACATTGTCGCTTCTGAAAGTGGGGCTATCCTGCCTTTTCTTTTGATATCTGTCGTTCATGAAAATATGGATTTTGGTTCAATAATAGCTGAACCAATTGGATGGCTGTGTTAGGTGTGAAAGACCGAAAAATTGCGTGTTATCCTTGTAAAACAGGGATAAATGATGGTTTTTTATAGACTAAAGAATAAGGGTTAATGGCTTTTGGTTCAGATTATTTGGTCTTAAAGCTGTTTGCTCAAAATATCGGGAGTGAGGATGCCAAGCCTGAAGCTGTTTCGCGGCAATATTGCCGATGCTGATCTGCGTTTGTTGCGGGTGTTTGTGGCCATTGTCAAGGCTGGTGGGGTCACCCCTGCACAAGTTGCTTTGAACAAAAGTAAATCTGCGGTCAGTATGGATTTATCTGCCTTGGAAGAGCGCCTTGGCATGACGTTATGCAAGAGAGGACGCTCTGGCTTTTCGCTGACGGCTCAAGGGGAAATGGTCTATCACGCGACCTTGCAATTGTTTGGGGATTTGGAGCGGTATCGCAATCACATCAATCTTGCCATGGGCAATTTGACCGGTGATCTGGTCTTTTATGTCGATGATAATTTTGTTTTTGATTTGCAAGATGAAATGAGTGAGGCCATCCGGCTTTTCAGTGATTTGCACCCGGATATTTTCCTCAATATGACGTCCGCTTCGCCCGATGTGATTGAGCAGGCGGTGCTGGATGGAACGGCGCATATGGGGATGACAGCCTTGTTTCGGCCCATGCCGACCTTATCGATGGATCTTTTGTTCAAGGAAGTGATGCAGCTTTATTGTGGCAAGGATCACCCTTTATTTGAGATTGCTGATGAGGATTTGACGTTGGATTTGCTGCGTCAACAGCGTTTTGTTGATGTGAATGTGCGCCATGATCCTATCTTTTCGCGGTTTTTTGAGGAAATGGAGATCCATGCGCAAGCGCCGACCATTTCCTCGCGTTTGGCACTGGTGCAATCGGGGGCTTATCTGGGCTTTTTGCCAGAACGCAGCGCGGCGCGTCTGGTGCGCAAAGGAAAAATGCGGGTGCTGGCGGTCGAAAATGGCCGCACCGAGAATGCCATTTATGCCATTCATCAAAAAGAACAATCAACTGGTTTGGTGGTGCGCGCTTTTCAGTCTGTTTTGAAAGATGTTTTTGATCGGGCGATTTCAAGGGGCGCTTTGCTGGTGTCCTAATTTGCTGCCCGCCTATTCAAAGAGGCTATAGCGATCAGGCCTGCCGGGGATTATAGTCTATGTCCTAATTTAAGCATTTGATCAGGGATAGTGATGACAAAAGAGCGGCAAGATTTGGGTGTTTGGGATTATGTGATTGTCGGGGCCGGGTCTGCGGGCTGTGTGTTGGCCAATCGATTAAGCGCTGATCCCAGAAATAAAGTCTTGTTGTTGGAGGCTGGTGGCTCTGATTCCTATCATTGGGTGCGGATCCCGGTTGGCTATCTTTATTGTATTGGCAATCCGCGTACCGATTGGTGTTTTAAGACAGAGGCTGACAAGGGGCTGAATGGGCGCGCATTAATCTATCCGCGTGGCAAGCTTTTGGGAGGCTGTTCTTCCATCAATGGCATGATTTATATGCGTGGTCAGAAGGCCGATTATGACGGCTGGCGACAGATGGGCAATGAGGGATGGGGCTGGGATGATGTTTTGCCCTATTTTTTGAAATCGGAAAATCACGAAAGCCGTGCGGATGTCTTGCATCGTCAGGATGGAGAATTGCGGGTTGAGCATCAGCGCCTTCATTGGGATATTCTGGATGCCGTGCGCGATGCTGCGCTTGAATTGGGCATCCCCAAGGCTGATGACCCCAATGACGGGATTAATGATGGCTCTTCTTATTTTGAAGTGACGCAAAAGGGCGGGCTGCGCTGGTCTTCTGCCAATGCCTTTTTGCATCCCGTTGCTCATCGGCCCAATCTGAGCATTTTAAAATATGCTCATGCCGAGCGCATATTGCTTGAGGGGACAAAGGTGACAGGTCTTGAGCTGAGTGTGAAAGGCAAGCCCAGTATCGTTAAAGCAGGGCGTGAGGTCCTGTTGGCTGCCGGGGCGATTGGTTCGCCGCAGATTATGCAATTGTCCGGTCTTGGGCCTCAGGCAGAGCTGGCAAGACATGGCATTGAGGTGGTGCATCCTCTGGAAGGGGTGGGGGCCAATTTAATGGATCATCTGCAATTGCGGACCATCTTTAAAATACAAAATGCCTTAACCCTGAATGAGCGCCAGAAAAGCCTTTGGGGTAAGGCAAAAATAGCGCTTGAATATGCGCTTAAACGCTCTGGCCCCATGGCCATGGCCCCAAGCCAGCTGGGTATTTTTACCCGCTCCAATGATCAGGTGGCGACACCCAATATTGAATATCATGTGCAGCCCTTGTCGCTGGATAAATTTGGCGATCCTTTGCATGATTTTCCGGCCATTACGGTTTCGGTTTGCAATTTGCGCCCTGAAAGCCGGGGCGAGGTGCGTTTGTCTTCTTCTGATCCCTATGACGCACCGGTTATTGCACCCAATTATTTAAGTACGGATAGGGATAAACAAGTGGCGATTGAATCGCTGCGCCATGCCAGACGTTTGATGGCAACCTCGACTATGGCCGCCTATGAGCCAGAGGAAATCAAACCCGGTCTTGCTTATGACAGTGATGAAGACTTGATCAAGGCGGCAGGGGCTGTGGGGACGACGATTTTCCATCCATGCGGAACGGCGAAAATGGGTCAGGATAGTATGTCTGTTGTTGACCATCGGCTCAAAGTGCATGGCCTGCAAGGATTGCGGGTGGTGGATGCTTCTGTCATGCCCTCTATTACATCGGGCAATACCCATGCGCCGGTGGTGATGATTGCCGAAAAAGCCTCGGACATGATTTTGGAAGATGCCAAGATGGCCTGATTTTTGATGATTTAAAAAAAGCGGCCTGTCAGGTTGGATCTGACAGGCCGCTTTTTGTTTTGGGTTATGCGTTTTATCGCCAAGACAGGAAGAATTTCTCAGCTCTGCCAATCAGCCAGGCGAAACACAGGCCCATGATGGAGAGCATGGCGACGCCTGCAATGAGCTGGTCTGGTGCAAAGAGGCTGCCTGCCAGAAGAATATAGGCGCCGATGCCAAATTCTGCACCAATCATCTCGGCTGCGACCAGCAGGATGATGGCGATGGAGGCGGAAATTCTGCACCCGGACAAAATGGCAGGCAAGGCGCCGGGCAGGATGATTTTTCGAATGATAGAGGATCGTGAAAGGCCAAAGGATTGTCCCATGCGGATCAGGCTGCGATCTACATTATCCACCCCGCCATAGGTGGCGATGACTGTGGGAAAGAAGGTTCCGAATAAAATGGTGGCAACTTTGGAGCCTTCGCCGATGCCAAACCAGATGATGAAAAGCGGCAGAAGGGCAATTTTGGGAATTGGGAAAATAGCCGAGACAAGCGGCGATAGCCCGGCGCGGGCAATGGATGACAGGCCAATGAGCAAGCCGACCATAATGCCCAAGGTGCTGCCAAGGGACCAGCCGATGATTAGGCGCTGCAAGGAGGCTGACAAATGGGTCCATAGCATCCCGGAGCGGGCCAATTGCATGAAGGCTTCAAAGGCTTCGGAGGGCGCGGGAAGAACCAGATTGGAGATGAAACCGGTTTTTGAGCCAAGCTCCCATAGAGCAATGAGGCAGATAAAAACCACCGGGCTGATGAGCCTGAGGGATTTTGTCTGAAAGCCACCGCCACGAAAGGGGACTTTGGCTTTTTGATTGGCAGAGAGAGGCGAGGTTTGGTTAGGCATGGACCAGCTCCTTATCGGCGGCGCGGGCTTCTTCGCGCATGATGGACCAAAGCTGTGCTTGTTTTTCTGCCAAATGTTCCGCGTGATCTTTGCGCTTATTCAAAGGCAAATCAATTTCGACAATTTCTCGGATTTTGCCGGGACGGCGGGACAACACGACGATTTTATGCCCCAGACGCACGGCTTCATTGAGGTTATGGGTGACATAACAGGCGGTGAAGCGGTCGCGCTGCCACAGATCCATGAGATCATCCATCAGCAATTCGCGGGTTTGGCTGTCCAGAGCCGACAAAGGCTCGTCCATCAACATCACAGCCGGGCGGACTGCTAAAGCTCTGGCAATGGCGACGCGTTGTTTCATGCCGCCAGAGAGCTGGCGGGGCAGGGCGTTGGCAAAGTCGCTTAGATTGGTGCGGGCCAGTACATCGGCGATGATCGGCTCTGCCTTTTTTCCCTTGATGCCGTGATCTTCCAACACCAATGAGATATTGCCGCGCACAGAGCGCCATGGCAAAAGGGCAAAATCCTGGAAGATATAGGTCAGCGGATTGAGGCTGTCTTTGGGGGCTTCGCCCATTTGAAGGACCTGACCATGATCGGGGCGTTCCAGACCGCCAATGAAGCGCAAAAGGGTGGATTTGCCGCATCCCGATGGGCCCACAATGCAGATGATTTCGCCATCTTTGATGGTCAGATTGATGTTTTGTAGGACCGTGATATCACCATAGGTATGGGAAATATCCTCAAGATGTAGATCCATGGTCCGTCCTTTTTGATTGCCTATGCTTTGTTCGTCTGGCGAATGCAAAAAGGGGATCTGACAAGATGTCAGATCCCCTGTTTCTTTATGTTGTCGGCTTAGTAAGTTTCGACAAAGCTGTCATCGACCAGCATGTCGATGGTGATGTCTTTGGAGACCAGACCTTCGGACTGGAACCATGAGAGCTGATCTTTCACATTGGTGACATTGAGCTTTGCGCCCTTGTTGATGCGCATGGCACCATTGCGAATGGAAGGAGCTGCTTTTTCGTATGGGCGAGAGGTATAGACATATTTATGGATCAGTTTGACCATGTCTTCTGCCGCTTGATCGCCTGCTGTTTTGTCCACCAGAGCTGTATTGAAATCATCAGCGCCTTTTGAGAAGGCGGTCAAGAATTTCTTGACCAGCTCTTTTTGGTCTGCGGCATTTTTGGCGGATGTAAAGACGGTGGTGACTTGGTAATCTGGAATATAATCCGCAATCTTGCCGATTATCTCAACCGTTGGGGCTTTGCCCAAGCCTTTGGCGATATGAGGGACGATGGACCATGCATCAATTTGCTCGGATTTCAAAGCACCGATGATGGCACCGACTTTTTGCAAAGGCTTGACCTTGATTTCTGATCCGGCAAAGCCTTCTTTCTGGGCAATTTTATGGGCCATATAATGGAAAGAAGAACCGGCCTGAGTGATGCCATAGCTATGGCCTTTGAGGTTGGCCGGGCTTTTCAGGCCTGCATCAAAGGCTTTTTTGGAGGCAAGGATCATCTGGCCATCAATGCCTTTTTCCTCATGCAGCGCTCCACCAATCACCTTGATGGCTCCTTTTTGGGCCAGATTGATCAGGCCGCCGGAAATGGCTGTCACGCCAAAGTCCACATCACCGGATGCGATGGCAACGGCCATTGGCTGGGCTGCCTGAAAGAATTTGAATTCGACCTCAAGGCCTTGCTCTTTAAAATAATCGCGCTCAAAGGCGACAAAGCTTGGGGCATGTGAGGTGAAGCGCAAAGCGCCAACGGTGATTTTATCCGCAGCATTGGCAAGAGTTGTAGTTGCGGCAAAGCTGGCTGCGGTGATGGCACCACCAAGCACAAGGCTTGTTACTTTTCTGCGTGTGAATGTGAACATGATTATCCTCCCCGGATGGATCCTGTTTTGATCGGTGAATGTTTGATCGTGTTAGTGAATGATGAGCTGCTGCAAGAGGGAGACGGCCTCTTCTTGCTGTTTTGCCAAAATGGCTGCGACCAGTTTGTCGACCAAGCTCAGGGTATGATCGAAATCTAGTACATCTTCGCGCAAAGCGGCCAAGCGAAAACGGCGGCTTTGTTCGAACAGACTATTTTGAATTTCCATTAAGCGTGGTGAGCGGCTGGCTTCAATCAGGCAGATATGAAACTGGCGATTGGCTTCGTCCCAATCCAGCGCAAATTCGGTTGGATCTTGCTGCAATTGTGCTGTGATGGCCTTTAAGGCATGGTGAGAGGCCATGATACGGCCTTCCCATTGCAAGTCGCCGCGTTCCATGGCCCAGCGCAAGCCGGTAGTCTCAATTTCGCGGCGCAGGCGGATGATGTCTTGCTGATCATCTTGCGTTGCAGAGCTGACACGAAAGCCACGTTGTGCCGAGGCTTCTACAAGCCCTTCATTGGAGAGCAGGCGCAAGGCTTCTCTTAAGCTATGGGCACTGCCGCCATAGCGGCCACGCAAATCTGCTATTTTGAGTTTGGTGTCTGGTGGCAGAACGCCAAAGGAGATATCACGTCTGACCTGATTGGCCAGAAGATTGACCACTGTTGCAGATTCTTCTTTTTGTCGTCCAAACAAAGGTATCTCCAAAATTCAGAAAAATTTTCAATATTTTTATAGACTCAGAAAGCCAGTGCAAGCAAATTATTTTGTGAGTGATGAGTTATCTATGGAGATAACTCTTTATGAGAGTAAGAGAATTAAGAAAATAATGAATGAGCCTATAATTCAGCCAAGATAAATTGCAGATTTTTAGAAGATTTGTAAATACGAAAAAATAGTCATATTCCTATCTGTTTATTCGGCACAGATATAGGGTTATCTAAGGGCTTTAGGGCGTTTGGATGCTTTGTTTGTCTTCAAAGTTTTTTATAAAAATCCGGGTGAGGTTGACGATTTTCCCATCCCTTTTGTTCCAGCTCTGGTGTGCAAGTGGGGTCAATTGCTGGCCAGCCAACACATAGATAGGCAATGAGAGACCAATGATCGGGGACATTGCAGGCATTTTTAACGGTTTGGGGATCGAGAATGGAGACCCAGCCAACGCCCAGTCCATGGGTGCGGGCGGCCAGCCAAAAACTGTAAATCGCTGTGACAACTGAATAATTGAGCATTTCCGGCATGGATTGTTTGCCCAAACCATCGCCTTTATCCGTTTCATCATCGCAAAAAACGGCAAATTGTACCGGGGCTTGTCGCAGACCTTCCAGTTTCAAAGTGGTATAAAGTTGGCGTTTTTCGCCTTCATAGGCCTGTAAGGCTTGCGCGTTGCAGTCTTCAAAAGACTGGATGATTTGGGCGCGGCGCGTTGGATCTTGCAATTCGACAAAACGCCATGGCTGGCTCAAGCCGACAGAGGGGGCGAGATTGGCCATGCTGAGGCAAGCTTGGACAAGATCGGCAGGGACGGGGCTTGTTTCAAAGTGGCGGATGTCTCTGCGCCAGCGCAGCAGGTTTTCAAACTGGTCCCGAAAGCTCTGGTCAAAATCAGGCGATGGCGTCACTGTCTGGTCCATTGATTGTCTTCAAGCCTCTTTATTATGGTATTTTGTCGGCTATTTTATTCCTGCCCTTGATGTTGGGCATGTTTTTGATCCATTTCGGCAAGAATAGCGGCGATTTGATCGTTTAAGCTATCGACCAGAAACATCGGTGCATGGCCTTGGCCGTCCACCTCGATCCATTGGCAATCGGGGTGTTGTTCGATCATGGCTTGTGCCGTTTCGCGGGTTAGAATATCGGAATGCTCCCCACGCAGGATCAAAACCGGCGCATGAGACATGGCCATGAATTGCGGCCATGCATTGGGCAGGGGTTGGCTTAGATCGACCGTTTCCAGTGATTTGGCGATGGCAATGTCAAAGTCACGGGCCGGTTTGCCCTCTTCATCCTTAAAGGTCATATGGGCAAAGGCTTTCCATTGTTCTTCGCTTAACGCTGGAAACATGCCGAAATTGGCATCCTTGATATAGTCGATGGCCTCGTCCCAATTGGTGACGGGTTTTGCCTTGCCAAGATAGGTTTTAATACGGGCAAGGCCTTGGGCGTTGATTTCCGGTCCAATATCATTGAGGACTGCACCAGCAATGACGCCGGGGCGCAGGGCGGCAATGGCCATGGTCAAAAGCCCGCCGCGAGAGGTGCCAATGAAAATAGCTTCTTCCAAACCGGCTGCTGCCAGCGCGTGCAAGGCATCATTGGCTTCGGTCAGGATATCGTAATTTTCCGGGTTTTTGTCATAATCCGATGTGCCTCTGCCGCGGCTGTTTAAAATCATCACAAGGCGCGGATTGTTCGGGTCGCGCACCAGACGTTCTGCAAGGGGATGGAAATCCTT
>JAOXSG010000137.1 GCA_025800105.1 Cohaesibacter sp.
CCAGCTTTTCCGGGATTGACCGGAATAACCTTGTAGCCCTGTTCAAGCAAATAATTGGCCACCCGATAGCTGGGACGCTCTTGTTTGTCACTGGCGCCGACCAGCGCAATGGTTTTGACTTCATTGAGAATGGTTTTGATATATTCGTCAGAATAAGAGAGCGCGCTCATTGCTGTATCCGCCTTATAGTGTCATAATTTCATGAATGTGAATATAAACCTCTGTCATGAAAGAACAAGAGCTTCATGATATCGCGGCCCAAAACAAAACCCTGCCAAACGGGCAGGGCTTGTCGGTGCAGTTAGGGTCCCGATGTTAGGAGCCACATGACCAGTCTGCTTTTCGTTTTTCGATAAAAGCCGCAATGCCTTCTTTGGCATCTGCATCCATCATATTTTCGGTCATTACCTTTGCCGCCAGATCATAAGCATTGGCCAGTGGCATCTCGGCTTGTTGGTGGAAAATTTCCTTGCCAAATTTCAAAGCAGCAGGGGATTTTTTGGCAATTTCCTCGCAATAGCGATCCACCACTAGACGCAGATAGTCTTTTGGGACGACGCGATTGACCAAACCATAAGCTTTGGCGGTATGGGCATCGATTTCCTCGCCCGTGACCAGCATTTCCATCGCTTGTTTGCGCGGTACATTGCGCGTCAAAGCAACCATAGGCGTGGAACAGAAAAGACCAATATTGACGCC
>JAOXSG010000159.1 GCA_025800105.1 Cohaesibacter sp.
CGGTCATAGCTCTACAATCTACAACAATCCGTCACCAATGGCCGATCTACCCAATAATCCGGCACCAATGGCCGATTTACAGTATATCATAACCGCGGGGGTTTTTAGTTATGATATACCGAGTGATTGGTAGAGATGATATAAAAAGCCCCCGCTTTTTCTAACTATACCGTGTCCACCCGCCAACGATAATCCATATGTACAAACTTCTCTTATATAGACGTTAAAGTTTGTGTGCTTAGACATGTGGTAGCTCTGTGAACCACACATATGCCACTACGCATGCGCAAACGAGACTTTCTCAAAAGAAACAAAAATTTGGAAGATTGGTCAAGTTTTTTACCGTTTACTTTTATCTATACCTATAATAAATGAAAAAGGAAGTTGAAAACAAAAAATCTTTTTTCAGGGTTCTTAGTTTTTCTGAATCTTCAGGTGATGAAAGTGAAAAAGCAAAGCCTAAAATAGATAAAGAGGAGTTAAGAAAATATCTTCAAAAC
>JAOXSG010000161.1 GCA_025800105.1 Cohaesibacter sp.
GCTCGGAAAATTTTTAAACTTCGAGATGTCAGAGGAAAAGAAACTTACATCAGAGCAAGAATTATGCCTTTGGGGTGCCGATGCAGGACATAATTTCTTTCTACGAGGCGAGGCCGGAACGGTGCGCTGGGGGAGATGGCAAGGGTCAATTTTGTCACTTTGTCATTAATTCGAGTTTGATCACGGCCGTTATGATCGACCACTTTTTCGACATCCTGTGATGATGCTGCTTTGGCATCGAATGTGAAAATTCGCGGCGGCACTTCAGGTCGTTAGAAGCAAGCAAATTCAACGATTTTTGGCACCGATCTTCGGACATTACGTGGCTTTCATTTGCCTGAGGCTGGATGGTGAGGGACGCGTGGAAGTGGGATAAAATGGGCAAAATCCAAGAGGCATTCGGCTTGGTCAGCTGGCAGAGCTGCATGCCTTTTTCCTTCTTTCCTTCTTCTGTCGGGGCGCCAGCGGCAAGCGACTCGAAACACCATAAAAACGCAAAAGACCATACAGACGACATAATGTAAGTTAACTTTATTCATCTGGCTTACATTATATCATAATTTGGG
>JAOXSG010000215.1 GCA_025800105.1 Cohaesibacter sp.
CTAATCTGCCATGAAGTTGCTTCCAGACCATGGGAGAAAGTAGGAACTGATATCTTTACGCTTGACGACAAGAGCTACCTGTACACTGTAGACTATTATTCAGGTTATTTTGAAGTGGACCAACTGCACAGTAAGACAGGAACTGTCATTATTAACAAGTTAAAGAAGCACTTTGCTACGCATGGAATCCCAAATCAGCTGCACAGTGACAATGGACCACCGTACAATTCTGCAGAGTTCGGCAGCTTACTTAAATCATCTGGAACTGAACACATAACTAGTTCACCCGGATACCCACAGAGCAATGGAAGGGTGGAAAATGCTGTGAAAACTGCCAGTACCCTGATCAAGAAAGCCAAAGAGTCCGATTCAGAATTCTTCCTCTCCTTGCTAAACTGGAGAAACACTCCTACTGAAGGAATGGATTCTTCACCAGCGCAACGAATGTTCGGTCGGCGCACCCGAACTCAGCTGCCTACAGCTGAAGTACTGCTGAAACCACAGACCACAGATACAGCGGCAACAAGAGATCAAATACTGAAGAGGAAAGAAAAGCAAACCTATCATTATAACCAACATGCCAAAGAGCTTCCAACCCTGCTGAAAGGAGAGACAGT
>JAOXSG010000231.1 GCA_025800105.1 Cohaesibacter sp.
GTAATCTCTAATGAAGGCCGATGATTCCGCTGGCGAGGGCTTTGGCAATTGGATTGTGGCGGCTGCTGCGTGTGGTCATAGTATGCGGTTGATACAGGATCTTATATTTTTTTCACGGTGTATAGTAATCATTCAGGAAAATGTTGCATTGGGTGCCTTACGGCCAGCAAACTTTGACTTTGATCCTGCCTTTGCTTGGTATTTCCTGGTCGTGTGAATGAGACTCTTGGAATCTTTTGGACGCCAAACAACTTGAGGATGGCCAAGCGCGCCAGAGAGCTATGGGCACACCGGCACGCCGATAGTTCCAATGTTTTTGCGAACGCCTGCGATGACGAAGTCGAAGGAGCATCGGGGGCTCAGCGTTTTGAGCCGCGGTCAATCAGTTATGCGCCAATGGAAAAACATGCAAAAACTAAATTGGAACAACAAATTTTAATTTGGGCACGGTTACTTCCAAGTTGGTTGGTTGACCAAGGGTTTTATGCATCACTCCAAATTATGGGCACGAACTTCGGATAAATTCATGTGAGCAATGGGCACGGTCGGTCTGCGACTGAGTGTATCACGCGCAACGAAAAGGGAACATTCACAAACG
>JAOXSG010000232.1 GCA_025800105.1 Cohaesibacter sp.
TACCCGCGAGAACGCAACCCTGCCAAAATACATTAATGTAATTTATGAGTTTTGTTTGACACGGCAGAAGTACGACGTTTGAATCACTGCCGTGTCAGAGTCGTGTAGCACGGCAGCGCTTGTCGAACTTAATTGAGAGCCGAACATAATTCAAAAGTTTGAATCAGACGTCGCGCTTCTGCCGTGTTTTTGTCGAACTTAATTCCTGAATTCTGTGTGAATTATGTGGTGCTGTTTAGGTGTGTTATTCACCACACCAGAAAAACCGATCTGATATTACAAGACGTAACTCTTAGCGCTCGACAAACAGCTCTTAAGGTGTCAAGCGAACAACACATATCGGCACCGCTTTTCTAAGAAGAGCGCTATGATGAGAGGTACTGACAGTACGAAACTACTGCTGGGGCCCTGTATTTTTGCCTGGTTAACCATTAACGTGGCTCGGCGATTGCGAGACCCGTATTTTTTTTAATAGCCATTCGCCACCTCTGCAAGTGGTACTGATTTA
>JAOXSG010000261.1 GCA_025800105.1 Cohaesibacter sp.
AGACATTCGCTTAGACTAAGAAATTCTAAGAAATCAGCAAAAAAAATTCGGACAATCGAAAGACGCTTTCTTCACCTCAGCGAGCTCGGGCGCGCCGCCTGTAAGCTAGTCTGAGGGAGAGGGAAGCTTTAGAAATTGGCCTCAACTAGCGAATTCTAAGAAATCAGCGAAAAATATTCACGTAATGGAAACGCGCTGTCTTTGTTGTTGCTAGCTTTTGCGCGCCATAAAGGCTCATAAAAGCGAGCGCAATGGAGAATAGCTATAGTTGGATCAAACGTAAAATTACTATAGTTTAATATGCAGAGAACTCAAAATCGAAATGTATCTTAAAAAAAGCAAAAGGTTCAACTCAGTTTACGACAGTCCTACGGGCAGGATAAGCCAAATAATGACATTCTGCTGTCCATTTTGGCGGGCTTTTCCCGTTTTGGCGGGATTGAGAGATTGTCCAAGAATCAATACAATGAAACGCTACAATGTATTCTGGGCATGATTCTCGAATTTAATAAAAGCTAGAAGAATCTCCAAATCGCTAGAACTCCTGACTCAAAGAAATCCTTTGGGAAATACCATCTGCTATATAATTGACTGAATCGCACATTTATCGTCAGAGAGCTAGAGAATAAAAGCTACTAACTTCCTTATA
>JAOXSG010000281.1 GCA_025800105.1 Cohaesibacter sp.
CAGAAAATTGAGTTCCTTGTTCGATTGCGTTAAGTTGAATTAAGTTCAATTGACTCTGATTGCCGAGCGTTCGATTAACTACACCGGGTAAACCTTAACCCGCTGAGAAAGTGTTGGCAAACCCTTGAAGCTAAGACGAGAGCACTCGGCGAGAAGCCGGTCTACCGATATTACTGATTTCGAAACCTAGGAGTGTACTGTGTAGTGGTGATGTTACGCGAAACGATTTTTAGCGCAGCAATGTTGCGCTAATAGATGATGCCGTGTAACATAGCGCGCGGACAATTTTCAACGCATCAGTTTGTTGCGGGATCATGTTGCAAATTTTTGAAATTTATTTAAAGACTCGCAGCGCGAAAACTGGGCTTAAAATCGTCCGCGCACCCGTGTTTGACGGCATCAACTTTTAGCGCAACATTGTTGCGCAAAAAATCGTTGTTGCGAATCGTCTTGTGTAACGTCACCTTAATTATCATGAATCCAAAATAAGCGACAGACGCGAGG
>JAOXSG010000286.1 GCA_025800105.1 Cohaesibacter sp.
CAATGGTTTGTTCGTTGGCGTTGGTAGATGAGACTACATCATCGAGGAGAACACATGAAGGGTAGCTCCCGCATTCTATTTCGAACGGATGTTGAAATCAACATCTTAATCTGATGCACTAATTGACTTTTGCATGCACGACGTAGCATAGCTTCTCCTACAATTGTTTAATGATTGTGCACACCGTGCCAATCTTGCGAGTCTTAGTTCATTGCTTGACCTTTAGTTCTTATTACGCCGTCGGTAGAGTAGCTTTTGCGATCCATTTTGCATTGCATAGTCAATTAATTAACTCATTGTTTAAAGCCACTGCATGGCCGAAATCATGCATCTGCTCATCAGTGCGAAGTCACAGATGTGGGGGGTGCGAAGAGAGTATCAGCGGTACAGGGCTGTGTAATACCTCTTCATCTTCGGCCTACATTTCGGCTCAAGGCTCAAGGCCACTGGCCAGGAACGTCAATTGCATGGACATTGGAGACTTCACAGCTCCGATAGACGTCGTCGACGTGCCAGGAAAATAGAGCTTGACATCCGCTGCATTGCTCATACTGTGCAACTTCGTTGAGACTAACTAGGTATCATCCACATCAGGGTATCTAATACCTTACACCCAGTATAGCGGGTATATAGCTGTTCGCATATATTATATATATACAGGTGGTTGCTGGATG
>JAOXSG010000293.1 GCA_025800105.1 Cohaesibacter sp.
TTTTTCTTTTTCTTTTCCTTTTTCACCTAGTGAGACAACATCTGGCGTTTCACGTTGCCTAGCTTGTAGGTTCTGGATACAAGGTCCTTGATGAGATTCATTGGGTCGTACTTTTTCCCCATCTTCCCCATCCGACACCTCCTCAATGGGGTCACTAGGTGATAATTTTCCATCCTGACCTGAAGTTGACACTCTCTGAATAGGATCAATGGCAAAAGCATCATCAAACTGCATATTTCTTTTTTGGTCAAAACAAAGCTTGACATCTTTCAGAGCTCTACCTTTCGAAGTGGAATTTGTAGCTTTGCTTGGCTGTGATTTGTCCTTCTTCTTAGCTTTACTTCCACTCCTGACCTTGGGGTAGGGTCTTCTTTTAGATGATATGGTGTCCTGATTTGATTTCTTCAAAAATTTACGGACCGAGTTGACTTTCTGTCGAGTAGGAACTTTGATAGGCTGCGCTTTTCTGGTTTTGGTAGCGATCATTCCAGAGGCACTGTTCAATAAAGCACAAGTCAAACGAGGTTTGCTGCTTCTGTTTTTGGTAATGAGGATTCCAGTGACCTGAAGTTTCTTGGCAAC
>JAOXSG010000364.1 GCA_025800105.1 Cohaesibacter sp.
CAGGCTCTTCAATTTAAAGAGATGCCGGGCATTTTGATTGCGCGAGAGACTAGGCTAAATTAATGAGTCCTGAGCCTAGCGCTATTTCTTGATCCTGCCAAGCACAGAAAAGTCCGTCTGTCTTGCTTCTTGTTCTTGGTCTGTGAATAGGATTTTCTATGGCAGTTTTTGCGTTCAATCTTAATCCGGGTGTCCACGTTTTAGATCTTTGCTGATATCAAGCTTGCGACCATGGATGCGGGCTTCATAGATTTGTAAATTTTCGGTCAGTTTCTTGACATAATCGCGGGTTTCGGTGAAGGGGATGCGTTCCACCCAGTCGATTGTATTGATGCGGCGCGAGCGCGGATCGCCAAAGCGCTTGACCCATTGAGGTGGGCGACCTGCGCCTGCATTGTAAGCGGCAAAGGTCATGATATAGGAGCCGTTGAAGCGCTCCAGCAGGCCTTTGAGATGATAGCTGCCCAGATTGATGATATATTTGGCATCGGTGGTCATTCTGGCTTTTGAAAATTTGACGCCCATTTTTTTGGCGGTTCGCTTGGCGGTTGCCGGTAGCATTTGCATAAATCCGCG
>JAOXSG010000366.1 GCA_025800105.1 Cohaesibacter sp.
GGTTGGAAATAACCTCAAGTCATTATCTGTTGGAATCTATGCTGATGCGGACTATGCGGGATGTGGCCAATCCCTCCGATCAACATCAGGGTCACACATGATGGCATTCGGATCGCATACGCGATTCCCACTGGCTGGGGGGTCCAAGAGACAAGGATGTGTTAGTCACTCCACTCCCGAAGCCGAGATCGTCGCTGCAGATTACGCATTGAGAACACATGCCATTCTGTCATCAGTTTATGGAAGACATTGGTAGGGAGTGATCCCAAGATCATATTCCATGATGATAACCAAGGCATGATTGCTATTATCCGCAGTGGACAGAATCCTACTATGCGTCACTTAGAAAGGACCCATGGTATTAGCATTCAATGGATGCATGAAATATTTCAGAATGATCTGATCTACCTAGTCTACGAGGTGACGTCAAAGATGTGTGCTGATATTCATACCAAAGCCTTCAAGGATCACATGACCTGGAAGCGGGCATGTATGCTTATCAACATACTATCTTACGACGATATATCATCGGATGACGTATGGTCCATCATGCAACCAACACACGATATATCCACAGGATTGGAACAACATTACAAGAAACGAAACGTCACTGTTCCTACGTTTCCCTACACTGAAACCCCAATACTTCCACCAGACTTGTATGAGTCGGGAATGACGAGCAAAGAGGGATTACAAGAAATTCCCAACATCGATCCTTTTGTGGTGGTCAAAACTCCACGATTGTATCGCACATATCCAGTTGGCATACCCAATCGTTCCTGGTTGCGATCGACATGGGTGCTCCGCAACGGACAATGGGCCAAGATCGAAGATCGCGTCCATCCCCAATTCGGTCACACACGATTTGACGTGTGGGCTGAGCGCGCGGTGTTTCAATTCCATCCAATCCACACCACTGCAACACCAGTCGTTCCACATTATCCCAGACTCGAACTATCCATTGCTGATCTCTTCCACCCGCAGACGATTGATCATCCGAAATTCGTCAACGCACTCACTGAACCTCAGGTTGTCGTGACCAATGCGCTCCTTCGCATCGCTCATGGGGGGTGGGATGTGAGCACGGTACTTATTTCGCAAAATCACAACGTAATCCAAGAAAAC
>JAOXSG010000370.1 GCA_025800105.1 Cohaesibacter sp.
CAGGCTCTGCCTGGTTTCTCTTATTTCTTCATTATCTTGTGCAATCAGGGATTCAGCTTTTGGGCCGAGGGATTTTTTGAACTTGTCTGTGAAGCTTTTGAGAAGACCGCTTCTATCTTTTCTGAAAATTTCAGTCTCACCACCTCTTGAACCAAATGATACAATTGTTGTCTCATTGCCGCTCTTTTTGCTAAAACCTACTGGGTCCATTTTTCCGAAGTCAACTTTGGGGAACTTATTTTTTATGTATGTTTTTGCCCTTTCAAGCATCGCTGGCTTGTCATCTTGATGGGTAAAGCCCTCCAACCAAGGGATTTCAACATAGGACGTGTCCGGCAGCCCGCGCTTTTCGTGCTGCATCGTTTGCATTGGAATTTCCTGACCAGAAGGCCCCCCTGGTGTGGATGTGGAGACCGGCCAAAAATGAGTTGTTTCGTTGGGGTCTTGGTCACCATCGTCATTGTCTCCATCGCGGTCATCCACACTCGGATCGTTCGGGTCATAAACAGGGTTGTCAAAACCGCCTTCCGCCATTGCGAATTTTTTTTTTACTATTTTTTTATTATTATATTTTCAATTTAATATTTAATTATTCTGCGTATTATAAACATGTCTTTGGTGCAAGCAAACCTTCGTCCAACGCACAACGAAAAAAATCTCGGCGCAATGAAAGCCGAGCGCGCAGTCAAGCGCGTCACCTTTGATCGAAGCGAAGCCAGCCCAGGCGCGACCGTGTATGTTGCAGTGCCCAAGCTCAATGAGAACGAGGTCCTCGTGCCTGGCTCGCTCGCACTGCTCTTCAACATCGACTTGTCTGAAGGGCACGCCAACAATTTCCTCGTCCAAAACGTCACGCGCGCTCTGATCGACCGGCTGGTTGTGAAGTATGCGGGAAAAACTCTGCACGACACAGTGGGGTATGACATCTTCAAGATCTGGGAAGACCTTTTCCTCTCACAGGAGGAGCGGGACAACATGATTCTCGAGGGCATTCAGAGCGAGGACCTCTGCAAGATCCGCTCAGACGTGGGAGACAAGAAAACCTCCCGCGTCGATGCGGAAAACATGCTGAACAAGGTTTATGGAACAAAATACCGAATCAGACTGGACCACCAGATCCTGACCGACCATGGCGTCTTCTACCCCTAAGCTCTTTACAACGACCTCGTGTTTGAGCTGACACTTGCGCAGGCCTCACAAGTGGTTAAGGGCTCCGATCCGGCGAATCTGAAATACAAGCTGATAAACATCGAGCTTGAGTACGAAATGATCAGAAGCAGGACTCTGGCGAACGAAGCGCACAGCGTTTATTCCAATGGCAAGGAATTCTTGTACGATCATGTGCAGCGGCCTGAGATGGTCTCGTTCCCAAAAGGTCTCGGCACAGGGTTTAACATCAAAGTCAACCACCAGAGAAGGTCCCTGAAGGGCATCCTTCTCCTCTTTGTTGAGCCATATGCCCCAGGCGCCAGGGATTCAGAAAAGTTCTTCAACCCTGACCTGACGAAAGTCAGCGTCATGGTGAACGGCTTGCCCAACATGCTGTACAACAGCGGCATCAAAGGCAAGGACATTTGGGCGGAGGCCAGCTGCTTCTTTGTCAAGACAAAAAATAAAATGCAGCACATGAATCTGACGAAGTTCTACACCGATGACAAGTTCGGGCTTTTGATCGATTTGCGCGCCATGGCAGATCAGTCGCTGCACGGCGGCCTTGCGCGCCTCGTGAACACCGGTGAACGTCTCGCCCAACATGCTGTACAACAGCGGCATCGAAGGCAAGGACATTTTGGCGGAGGCCAGCCGCTTCTTTGTCAAGACAAAAAATAAAACGCAGCACATGAATCTGACGAAGTTCTACACCGATGACAAGTTCGGGCTTTTGATCGATTTGCGCGCCATGGCAGATCAGTCGCTGCACGGCGGCCTTGCGCGCCTCGTGAACAC
>JAOXSG010000374.1 GCA_025800105.1 Cohaesibacter sp.
ATCTCCGGGCCTGCTCTCCCAGTAGAGAATTGTTCTTGGGCTTCGTCCCGGGCTAGGAGTAAGTGTTGGTGCCACCAAAACTTGAGAAGAGATGCGTCTGCAGTGTCAGTCTCTGTAGCCATCGGAATGAGTTGGAGTCGATCATAGTATTGTCCTCCACCTGGACATGGAGCCATTGGTCCTTCAATGATGGTTCCCCAGGTCCCCACTCCAACATGATGAAATCCTCTCAAACGATCAGTGAACTCATTGAGGAGTTGGCTATTGATGTGGAAGGCGCTGTCTTCTCGAAGCAGTGCTGGTAACCCAGCGGAATGCGTGGGTGGCATCTGTCGAGTGAACTGAGCTGGTGGTCGTTGGAACCAGGCTCCCAAGATGGTGTCTGGAATCAACGGTGGTGACTGTGTCGCCGGGAATCCACTAATGTAGTTCCACGATTGTGCCATCGGGTTGATCTCTTGGGGCATCACAGTCTCGATGATCTCGACCTGGGGGTGCGCCTGGGCTGGAGTGGGCATGTTGGCAGGGATGCTGTGCACCATGTTGCCTGCTGTCTGCCTCAAGGTGTTGATTGCCATCTGCATGGGTCCCTCTGTTGTGGCCTTACGCCGTGGTGATATAATGGCTGGAGTGACTGGAAG
>JAOXSG010000383.1 GCA_025800105.1 Cohaesibacter sp.
CTAATCCATTGCATAAATATAAAATAAAGTAATCAACTGGTAACATCTTATGGCCCTTCGAAAAAAGCGCTGTGCCAAACAATCAAAAGCACTATCGTTTTTTTAGATACAACGGTTAACCACGGTTAACCAGCATTTGTGACATAAGAGTATTTTAATCACTAACCTTTTATATTTCATTTGGTTAACCGTTGTTAACCGTGGTTAACCGTTGAAATATTGTTCACTTTCTCAAAATCGCCTTTCTTAACATCCCCAATAACCAGGGTTGCAAAACACTCTCCAAAGCCGAGAGAAGACTTTCGTTGTTTTCTTCTTGACTCTGTAGACTCTGCGCGTGAGATATCATTTTAACGGCCAACTGCTATCGTGTTCTATATTATTTTGATTCTTACAAAACCGCTTGTACCATAAAAAGTGTACAAAAAACTTTCCAATACATAAGGTTGAAGCGTGTTGCTGAATACCCCCTGGCAAAGCGTTTCACGGGAAGCAGCAAATGCACTAGTTGCGACTCGAGCACAAAGAAGCCATTCA
>JAOXSG010000391.1 GCA_025800105.1 Cohaesibacter sp.
GATGGGTGGGTCGGTTGGTAAATCCCTTACACGATAGAGAATCACCTGATGCTCGGGCAGACGTGCGCGGCCATTTTTCTGCAAATCAAAGCCAAATAATTGTCGGGCTGTTTTGACCTTTATGTTTCCCTCACGGTCCTGAATGGTTGGCCAATGATCCGAGCGCATAGAGGCAAGATCGCGACGGCGGGTAAAATCGTCAAATTTGCCGCTGCCAGGGCTGATCATGGTGGCGATAATATCAAAACCGGAAGCCTGATTGAGATTGATATCAATACAGCCATCAAGCTGATAGTTTGTCTCATTTTCGGTGATAATCGTCTCTGGCAACATGCATAGGGAGGGCTGAGCGTCTTTTGCGTGGTCAGGCACAGGCTTTTGAACGATCTTACGCGCCTGTTCAGGATGTATGCGATGCAATGCCAGTGCGGGCTTGTCGCCCTTCCCCACCATTTGTATCGCACCGGATACGTCATTGGTTGCATGACGGGCATGGATAACATTCGCTGCGGCTAAATCAGGCAGTGGTCTTTTTTGAAGAATTGCAGCAAGGCACTCAGCAACCTGTCGCACCTGTGCCAGATCTGTTTTAAAGCCGCCAGGCGCTGCGAAATGCAGGGGAATATTCGTATTGCTTTCGCTCGATATCGGCTTGGTCGGTTCGATGTTGCATGCCCCAAAAAGGTCTTTCAATGCAATGTCAAATGTTGAGGGCTTGTCTTTGTTTGCCGCATAGACAGCCACGGCCTGTGTAAGCGCGGACATGGCACTAAGGCTATCTGCTTTTGGCGCGTACCAGAGGTCAAATTCCAACTGCATCCCTTGTGGGAGTTGCACCTCTATCTCGATAGCAGGGCACTGACCGCCAGCGCTTCTTTTACCAGCGCTTCTTTTAATTGTGCCATCAG
>JAOXSG010000400.1 GCA_025800105.1 Cohaesibacter sp.
AGCGGTTACCGGGGGAAGACACAATATTAACCCTATCCACACCGGGCTTTTTTTTGATCTTCTGGACCGGGGGGGGGGGGGGAGGGGGGCTATCTAACTCCGACAATATAAAAGCTACAGCAATGAAACTTTGAGGATATATAGTACGTCTGAAGTCTGCATCATGAGCTGATGACGTCACATGACGCGGGAATTACGTCATGATTTCTAAACGTCGGCCACATTGGTCCGCCATCTTGAATTCCTAAATTTCACCAAAACCTCCCAAAACTGTCCAAAATAGTCAAAACCAATAAAATTCAATAAATAACAGCTAAAATGATACAAAAATGTTGAAATTACGTTGAAAAACTGAAAATTTCTCATTAAAAATGAAAAAATCGTAATTTGGCAAAAACATGCCTGTCAAAATATGGTTGCCATGGAAACGTCAAAGTCGATGGACAAGGAAGGCTGATGTCAAAATGTTCCCAGATAAATTGTAGGAAGCTGTCACGGTTCGGAAGTTACAAATCTTCAAAGTTGGTGCGGGCTCCAAAAGTCCCCCCCCCCCCGGTCTGGATAGGGTTAATAATCTTGGGTTTGTTATACACCTTGAAAAATCATT
>JAOXSG010000425.1 GCA_025800105.1 Cohaesibacter sp.
CTGATTAAAAACAGCGTCAAAGGCGGCGGCCAAGGCTATTATTTCGCCCGCCCAATGGAGCTGGACGCAGCCCGCACCTATCTGCAAGAAACGGTAAGGCTCAAAGCGGTTTAATACCCGATTTAAAAGTCTCTTGATGAGAGTTTTAAATCGGGCACTTAGACTCGAAAAACAAAATAAAAGCGGCCTTTGTCCAACAAAAGGTCACTTTTAGTCATCCAGATTCAAAAGCCGATCAATTCACTTGCCAACTTTTGGCTTGCAACACAAGGCGCCCAACCATCGTGCCGATCTGCAAGCGATAAACTGCAACCACAGGCTCATTGCCCACGGGGATGAACCAGACTTCCAGATCTTTGTTCTTTTCCATAAATTTGGTGCTTTTCTTGTTGGGTCGATGCCCCGCAACAAAGCGTAAACGCGCCCCACATTTGGTCACCGGGCCGGAATATCCGGCCCCAGAGCTGGCCCGAACATCTGTTTTGCCTTTATAATAAAGCTCAATATTATAGCGCCAACGTCCATCAAACATCCGCACAGTGCGGTCGCAAACATGTTTGCCAACTCTGGCTTTCAAAGATTTGGTCGAGAGCAACAAACCGCTCAACGGATCAACAATACCACGCGTATGCACACGTTTGAGCGGAATACGATCTTTCACCTTGGAAGGGGGAGGAGAGGCCGAAAAATCCCTCACATTGCCAGAACGCATGGCAATCTGAACCACATTGCGAATTTTGTTTTCCTTGGAATTCAGCGCATAGGAGCTGGGCATCAATTTCTCACCGGAAAATCGTCCCTTGCTCACCGCCCGACCTTTGCTATCCACAAACATGCGTGACACGCCAGAGGTTTTGGCAAATCCATCAATCTTATATTTGCGCCCGTTAATGCTTGCACTCACTCCGCCCTTGCCAACAGGAATTCCGGCAATAGACATGGCAAAAGTGGCTTTCACATCAGTCGCAT
>JAOXSG010000431.1 GCA_025800105.1 Cohaesibacter sp.
AGTACTCGTTGAAGACCAATTATGGAGACGCCATGTTGATCAAATGCATAAGAAGCGCGAAAGTTCTGTGGACCGCACCGCAGATATTAGTGTTACCGTTCCAGAGGTAGTTCATGACAACGTTGGAGTTGAGCCAATAGCTCATCCACGAACGGAATGCACTATTCAAGAACCGACTGAAGTTCAGAGCATCGAAAATAGTAGCAATGCGACAGCGCAGGCGACGGCACCAGCGCAGCCTCAAAGCCAGCAGCCACGCTATCCGAGTCGAGAACGCAAAGCTCCGCAGCGCTTAGGTTTTGATACTTAGAGAAGTAAGATGCTTCAGAATAAGTGTGGGGGAATGTAGTGTTCCTTACTAGCTTACCATTTTAGTATTAATTCCTTAGTCATTAGATAACTGATTATCATTGGATAGCACACCTTAACCACAATCATGTGATCATACCACTATATATATATCATTGTAAATAGCATTGAAGAGAGATACTAATAAAGCAGTTGTGCCAAGCACTTCACTCGTCTTCACTGCATACTCTACAGTAGTACATCGAACCCTAACACACAACAATCCGCATTCATCAATATGGCAA
>JAOXSG010000445.1 GCA_025800105.1 Cohaesibacter sp.
TTCTTCCCTCACTTCTTCAACACATTGGACCACCAAGATTACGTCGGTCCCATCCCATCTCAAGATTATTACGACCCCAAGGGAATGTCACCGAAACGCAAAAAAGAATTCGAGACATGGCACAAAGCGCGACGCGACGAAGATTACGAATTCAACTTCCACGACGAACTGGTGGCCTATTGCAAATCTGATGTACGTTTGCTCAAAGAGGGATGTGAAAAGTTCCAACGAGAATTCGAACTGATCGGTGATTTCAACCCCATGGCAGCCTGCATCACCATCGCCTCAGCTTGCAACCTGTATTTCAGAAAGAAATGTCTGAAACGCTTCACCATTGCTTCCGAACCCATCCGAGGATGGCATGGCAAAAGCAAAACACATTCACATGCTGCCTCCGAATGGTTGCATTGGATGGAACATCAATTGAATCAAAGTGGTGGTGAAGATCGCATCGCTCATGCTGACAACACCGGAGAAAGTCGCATTCAAGTGGGGCAAAGTCAAATCTACGTTGACGGATTCGACTTTCAAACTCAAACGGTCTACGAGTTCAATGGAT
>JAOXSG010000447.1 GCA_025800105.1 Cohaesibacter sp.
AAAACCGAAGCGATGCCTTTAAAGCGGATGCTTGGCTAACCATGGCCTTTGTTGTTGCGCTTCCTCTTTTGTCAATTGTCATTGTTGTACGTTTGGTCTTCAAACCACTCTCTTTGCTTCAAGATAAAATTCGTGAAGTCAGGCAAGGCAAGGCCGATCAGATTATTGGCTCTTACCCAGACGAGATATCAGGGTTGGTCGATGAGGCAAATGCCTTGATACGATCCAATGCTGAACTGGCAGAACGGGCAAGAATGCAAGTTGGAAATCTGGCGCACGCGCTCAAAACGCCGCTTTCGGTGATCACAAATGAAGCCAATGAAATGGATGGCAAAATCGGGCCACGCTTGCAACATCAAGCGCAGACAATGCGCGATCAGATCAATCTGTATTTGGAACGTGCCCGTATGGCGGCACGCTCCAACATGCTGGGAGCCGCCACGCCATTGGAGCCAATCCTTAGACGCCTCTCCAATGTGATGCAAAAAATTCACTCTTCGTCTGATTTATCCATTTCTGTATCCATAGAGGATAATTTAACATTCCGGGGAGAAGAACAGGATCTTGAAGAAATGGTTGGCAATTTGGTCGACAATGCCTGCAAGTGGGCAAGGAATAATGTGTCCATCCGCGCTTGTTGCATTCTTTTCAGTGATGGGGAAAAGAAGGAAAATCCATTTTTAAAAATTATCATTGAAGATGATGGCCCCGGTTTATCCAGACAAGAATGCGAGGAAGTGAAGCGAAGAGGCTATCGTTTGGATGAAAGTAAACCGGGATCCGGCCTTGGCCTGTCAATAGTCGATGAATTGGCCCATCTTTATAAGGGTTCGTTCACCCTTTCGGTGTCAGAATTGGGAGGGCTGAAGGTCGAACTTGAATTGCCAGCACTTTAAAATGTGATAATGTATCAATGGCCCAATTTTTGCCAAACTCGCAAAAGAGACTTTGGGCAAATCTGGGGTGATCAGGGATATTTTGTTTGTTCAAGACTGCCTTCAAAATGCGTTGGATTAAAGGTTTAATATGTGATTTGCGGTCTATAGGACGACCGCGATAGAGAATGAGGCTTCCCATGAAATTCAAATCAATGGCTGTTGTGGCAATTGTTGGTCTGGCTTTGGCTGGTTGTCAGGGCACAGGGCCAAAACAAACATTTGGTGGTTTGGCTGGCGCTGTCGCTGGTGGTGCGATTGGCAATCAGTTTGGCTCTGGCGAGGGCAAAGTGGCGGCAACCGTTGCTGGTGCGTTTCTTGGCGCGCTTGCCGGATCACAAATCGGCCAGCTCTTGGACGAACGTGATCGCCAGCTCTCTTATGGCGCAGAGCAAAATGCGCTGGAAT
>JAOXSG010000455.1 GCA_025800105.1 Cohaesibacter sp.
CCGTTCAGTTCAGAAAAAGAGGGCATGCTGTGCCTTTCGTAATACTTATCAAATAATTTGGTTTGTGCGGGCGTTCAAAAATTTTCGGCAGGATAGCAAAAGCTGACCCATCGCGCACGAGTATAAGGTGCCGCAGGGGAAAGGCGCGCTCCCCATTTGGGGGGTATGGCAGCATTTTATTTGACTATTTTCTGGCCAATTTTGATCTCAGGGCGTTTATCTGGTTTTTGGGGGGCATAATGATTGCGCCAATAGTTCCGCAATCTTCGCATGAATTACACATTTGCATTACAGGCGGGCCTTGCGCGGGGGTGTTAAATTGATTGGATGCCACAGGTCCGGTATCGGGTGGCCATGAAAATGCCGTCCAGTCGGCACCACTGAACGGCAAAGTTTCGATCATGCGACCGGCCTCGGTTTGTGATCAGTTGGCTTCATACCAAATGGGCGAGCTCCAAGCGCGTTCTTGAATGCTGTGAGGGACATCATCCAGCAAAGCTTTGCCAGCGCGCACCGCG
>JAOXSG010000501.1 GCA_025800105.1 Cohaesibacter sp.
GGACATCTATGCTGGCATAATGTCCTGTAGCCAAGTTAACACAGCCCAGAATATCGTATGTCCCCTCCCTGACGGGGCTCCAGCACAGGGCTGAAGGGGTGCCGCAGGCAGCAATTCCCTGCCCAAAACGCCGAGTGAAATGAGAAGTGCCCTGTGCGGGACATTTTAATCGACTGACACAAGACCCCTAGACCCATCCCCACAAGAGGTGCAAGGTCTTGAAATAGACCCTGCTTGCCCCAAGCGTTGAGTGACAGACGAAAACGTACACTTGTGGGGAATGGGGTCATGGGAGATGAATTAATTAAAAGATGTTTAAAATGAAAACAGTGTCTCTCTTATCATAGCCTCAGGACCCGAGGTTAGGGTTCAGGACCAGGCCCAAGCCTGACCAGAGTAGTAGAAAGCTCTTCCCAGAGAACTGCCAGCAGGGTTGCAATAGATGTCCTCGACAAGTTGATGCATCAAATGTTGTGAGATGAGAGGCCAGTCCGATACAGCTTGCATGTACCTTGGGTGAATTCGGATGAT
>JAOXSG010000504.1 GCA_025800105.1 Cohaesibacter sp.
CGCGGTCGGTCCAAGGTTATCTACTATCATCTTTCCGACTTGACATGCAGAATACATTATTGCCGTCCGTTTATATTCTTAGCTGAGCGCGCGAGAACGAGCGTGGAGCTTGAAATGGTCATACACGCTCGGCCACTGACAATAAAAGGGAGGAACATTGAGCTAAAGCAGTAAAAAAAATGAATTAACCCGTAACGCAATGAGGGGGTTTCGGGGAGAGCGTGACTTATGCAAAAACAAAAAGTCGTGACAGAGCCCCTTTAAGTAAATTAAAAAAAATAAATAAATGAGTAGATTAAAAAAGAGCAAATTAATAAAAAAAAAATAGAATAAAATAAAAAGCCAAAAAAAACAAAAAGCAGTCCCCGCCGAGGTTCGAACCCGGGAAAGATGGTAGAGGAGGCTGTCGCCTTATCCAATGAGCCACGCAAGCATCGCTTATCAGGTGATCAAATTTACAATATATAAAGTGTTACCATAACAGTAAATACGAACCAAGCGTGTTTTCGGCGATTTTTCGCCATAAACAG
>JAOXSG010000508.1 GCA_025800105.1 Cohaesibacter sp.
AATCACAACATAATGGAAATTAATCAATACTCCTATTGAGCCTCATTCATCAACGAAGACGAATCCTTGGGACGAGGTCATGAAAAAATTTGGGATGAGCCAAAACCAATTAGCGATTGCGCTAGGTTGTGACCGTTCGAAGATTTCGCGCGCGAGAAAACCTGAAAAGGGTGACAGGCCGCTGATTGATGCTTATACGCAGGTGCGGCTTTTGCGCCTTGCTCAACAAAAGGGCGTTGATCTTCGAAAAGAAGACCTGATCCCCGATGTCTGAGCCTCACTTCAAGCCCCCACAGAAAGATAGGTGCGGCAACCCAATCAAGGGCGCGGCGATAACGTTTTTGCATCCATGCTGTGTGTGTGTGGCGGTTTGGGGGTGTTTGGGTATGACTCCAACCTTAGCGCGGCCTTGCGTCGTGATGATTTGCCATCTGAGAAGCGCCGTAAATTGGCGGGGAAATGGTATTGCGCAAATCACCGACCGGGGGCCAAGAATGCCTAAAATCACATTGAGGCCAGATCAAGCAGAAGTCCGAGACAAGGTGCGTATTGCACTGCGCGATAGTGC
>JAOXSG010000511.1 GCA_025800105.1 Cohaesibacter sp.
ATTTTCTGGATCAATTATTCGACTATGAAGAATGGGGAGAGGTCGAATTCACTGACTTCTACTTTCCTCCTCCTCCCACTGCACCGGTAGAATGTGATTGCCCTACTCTGTCCTTATGGTGCCCTGATAACTCCCCCGACCCTTCCCCTGATCACTCCCTTACGGTATGCAACTCCTCTGATGACACAACCTGCTCATCTGGCCCGTCCTTCTGCCTTGAAGATTGGCATTCTTCGGTTCCTCCTGGTCGATCCGTATGGCAATGTTATCATACCCACTCCCCTTGCTCCAACCTCCTGACCTATCTCTTTCCTCGCCTCCTCCACCTCTGGCTTACCGTGTGGCCCCTCGAGCAACGTCCGTTTGCTGACGCTGTTAGTTTTGCGTACCTCGCTCTCTTTGGCACTCACTCCCCTGGTATTGCCGCCTGGCGCTTCCCGCCTCACTCCCTCGCCACACATGCCCTCCGTTTGCTCCTCAACACCTTTACCTGTCCTGGTTTGGCCATTGAAGGGTTTGGTTACGGCTCCGGTTGGGGCGCACTCGCGGGCATCCTCGGTCATCAGTCCTCTCACTTCTCATCGGTCCTTATCTCCCTCGGAGGTATGGCACTCCATCCCCCCACATTTAGGCACCTCATTGAT
>JAOXSG010000526.1 GCA_025800105.1 Cohaesibacter sp.
ACCGCTGGATATAAAATGACAACCCCAAATCCACGGAGCGATTTTCCTGTAGATATAGTTTGTTTGAAAAACTGCATCCCCAGAAGAAACAGTGAACAAACATCTGCAGCACAATATTTTTTTAGACGTATGTCTCTTTTGGAACAGACAACCGCCGCGATTAAACCAAATCGACACCCGTAAAGCGCTGGATGCATTTTCACATGTTCCTGTTAATGGAGAAAGCATCCCCTATGTCGAAGGGTATGTATTTTCAAATATTTCGAGAAAAAAAACACAAACGCTGCCCGCATATGTATTATTTTTTGGGGCTTGTAGACGTCCAATGTTTTTTTGCCTATAATTATTTGTTCTGTTTTTGGCAGAAAGGGCAACAATTGCTCCCATATATCTTTGTATGATTGAAAAACATTGGCCAACAACATATCATATAGCAGTCACCCGCCTGCGATGGTTTTTGGTTGGCTGCCTGCACCAGGTAGCAAACCACCAAGTGTTTTTTCAACGGCAACTTGATGTTGAAACGTTGATCTACAATCGTTCCGCGATGACAGTCATGTATATAGAAAACCCTTATATATAGATAGCCTGTGATTTCTTTGGACATTGGCCCCACAGAAGAACATTTCACATTCTGAACATCACCATGCTACACACATGAAGTGGTTTGTTTTTTTCAGTTAAAAACTCCACAACTGTTTTTTGCAAAAAGGAGTCATGTTTTGCTCACTGTGGGTTTTGGCTCACTATTGCTACCAATAGGTATTGACATATAGAAACTGTTCTTTCGATGGGCGCTCAAAAATACCAATGTGTGTTTACAAAAAGTTGTCCTTTCATATGGGTAAATATGACAACCAACAGGAATTGACATAGAAACTGTTCTTTCGATGGGCGCTCAAAAATACCAATGTGTG
>JAOXSG010000538.1 GCA_025800105.1 Cohaesibacter sp.
CATGGGGGAAGTATGGATAATTTTCTGCAACTGCACATTTATAGAAAATATTTACTATGCTTATCAGTTGAGTATGCAACAAGGGAAGTTTCGTGCCTAAGTTTTACTGTTAAACCTTCGTTGTTGCCATGGGCAACAAAGGTAGTTTCTATTGGAAACATCCTGTTTCATTGACATCATCTGAAATAAAGCGCACGAAACATTGATGTTTTGATTGACAGCTTGCTCAAGTAAACCATTCGGTGTTCGTATTTTCATTTCGGTTGCAAAAATAATGTTCAATGATTTCCTCCGCAGAATCCTCTTCAATTTGGAAATTTCAGTAAGAATATATTATTCAGCTGATTATTTACCGGTAGTCGTGCAATTGACATGAAACTGCGGCGCCGTTCTGAACAAAGGAAATTTTGGACTGAGAATTCTAACAACTCTGACACGGTGAATCAAATGCAACAATCCGCCAAGTTTATTTAAAACAATATCGCCAAGCATGTAACATTTCGACGATACTCTCCGCCGATGTGAAATAAAATGAACTGCTGATTAGGCAAG
>JAOXSG010000540.1 GCA_025800105.1 Cohaesibacter sp.
CTTCCACTTGCATCGTGGACACTGGACGCGCGAATTTCGCTCGTATTTCCCACCAGAATAATAAAATATAAATTACTGTTTCTAATCGGTTTGAAACACGCAAATACCCATCCGTCTGCTGTCGTAAGATAAAAGGAATTCTTCTATGATAATACTACGTCGCTTTGGGGGCTTTAGATCGTCCATATTAATTTTGCGACAAAGCAAAACCAAACGTGTCATAAACAACAACGCGCGGGATGAAATGAAGACATACATGTACCTGGAATACAAAGCAATAAAGCTCCAGAAATAAATAACAGCCATCCTCATGCATGCGCCGACATTCATGTGCCCCTCTTTAATA
This sequence comes from Cohaesibacter sp., assembly GCA_025800105.1. GTDB lineage: Bacteria > Pseudomonadota > Alphaproteobacteria > Rhizobiales > Cohaesibacteraceae > Cohaesibacter. The sequence goes on from JAOXSG010000540.1 coordinate 347, forward strand.
TTACTTCGTGTATGGGCGATTTCGCTTCATTTACATACAGATACAACTTACCAGAGCCGAATACACACGGCTTTCTTGGAGAGATCGGGGAAGACTTTGCCAATCCGTCTCCTTTGCGGTATATAATTCAGCGCAATTCTCGGAATAGTAACAATAATAAATGCCGATTCTCTCTTGACTTTCTCGC
>JAOXSG010000543.1 GCA_025800105.1 Cohaesibacter sp.
ATGCGAACCTTTTGCATTGAATTGTCAAGACAATTCAATGAGGAGCGCCCTAGAAAGACAACGCAGCTCAGTGAGCCATTTCAAAGCACCAAAGGCCGGTTTTATTGGCTTTGTGGACTGCGTCGCTCTTGCTTTGTGGTCAACCAGACCATGGCAGCAAAAGCTTCTTACCAGAAAGCCAATAAAATCCGGTCATATGGGTTAATCTTTCGTGCCGTTGGTATTATGCAACATCGCTGCTTGATTGCTCGATATCCGGGTCTGTTTCTGCTTTCACCAGATTACGCCCATCGCGCTTGGCGGCATAGAGGCATTTATCAGCACGCTCAATCATGCTTTGGGGCGTGTCGCCCGGTTTGTAGGTTGAGGCACCGATAGAAATGGTGATACGGCCCAGATTTTCGCCTGTTGAGCGTTTGATCAATTCTTTTGCCATCACCGCTTTGCGAATGCTTTCTGCCACAGAGACAGCCTGACGCAAATTGGTTCTTGGCAGGATTACGCCAAATTCTTCCCCGCCATAGCGGCATGGAACATCCTGTCCTTTGACATTTTGCTTAACGGCCAAGGCGACAAGACGCAAAACCTGATCGCCTGTTTGGTGGCCGAATGTGTCGTTGAATTGTTTG
>JAOXSG010000548.1 GCA_025800105.1 Cohaesibacter sp.
CTTCCACTTCATAGAAAAACATACCCCCCTATTTAAGTTTGCTGGTTTCTCTTTCATTTTCCAGAAATAACGTATGCAAAAACGCAGTTTTTTTTTCCTGGCGGTGTCCTTTCCAAAGAAAGCTTTTGTTTTTCCTAACAATAGAATCAGCGAAGCACGCATCAGCCGTCAGTGCTGGTTCAAGAAAATTTCTCGAAAACGAAAAACAAAACCGCAGAAACAATTGCGGGGCAATGTTTTCCCGTTAAGTCTAAGGTCACATGCAAAAATTGAGCTCATTTTGACGAGGAAAAAAATTCGGCCTAAAAAGTCACTTACGCGGTTATTGCACGGAGCCCTTCAATTGTTAATTAATTTTTCATCACTGATCCCCTATTTGTACCCAAAATTCTGACCTTGGTCCCAAAGCATGATATGATATTTGCTTTTTTCATTCCCCAATAATGGCAGAGCCTGAACTCTGATCAGATTTGATTTTTTGGTTCCCTTAGGAGTTCAGTTGGCAGGGTATGGTTTTGAGCCAGTTTTGTCTGAAATAGGGTATTGATTTAAGGCTCTGGTCTGAAATTT
>JAOXSG010000564.1 GCA_025800105.1 Cohaesibacter sp.
TTGCGAAAGAAAATTTGGTTGTGACAAGATAAAATCAGCTGCCAGCATTTGCCTGAGTTGATCAACTGGGGGAAGGGAAATGCCTAATAGTGTAGAAGAGAACCGTTGAAAGAATTGATAATGAGAACCAACAATATCAATCTCAAAGTGAGATCGGCCAAAAAGGAGAGCTCGATAGTGTTTGGATAATTTGGATGCTCCTATGGCAAAGGGATAAATGCGGCCACGCTGGTCTTCAGAGGAAGGGCGATAAAGTACCGAGATCGAGGTAGTCAAGAGAGGACCCTTCTGAATGGTGCGGAGATAACGAAGGAGCGGGGGAGAGTGCGATGCTTTCCGCGACAACAAGGGAAGGGCGGGAAGGGGAAAATCTATAATTTCAGGAAAGGTAAACGCTGAGGAAGGAAGTGATAAGGAGAGAGGGGTAGGAGGAGAAAACAGGGGAGAAAGAGACGGAGGAAGTGGGAATGAAAAGGAAGAGAGCGAATGTGGAAGTAGGTCGGGTGATAGAGATTGCTTAGCGTAATCTCTAGCAATGCCCGCCAGAAAATCT
>JAOXSG010000569.1 GCA_025800105.1 Cohaesibacter sp.
ATACCTTGATATGGTATGAAAGGAGAAAAACACAATGAATAAAAAAGAGTTACAAGCCTTAGCGCAAGAGTTAGCGAAGGATATCAAGACGGGCGAAGATTTAAGCGCGCTGAGCGCAGAATTGACAAAGCTGACGGTGGAAGCTGCGCTAAATAGGGAGTTGGAGGAACATTTAGGCTATGCGCCCCATGATCGAGCAGGCCACAACAGCGGCAATAGCCGTAATGGCAGCAGCTCAAAAAAATTAAAAGGCAGCCATGGAGAGGTCACAATAGAGGCGCCTCGTGATCGTTTGTCCAACTTTGAGCCCCAGCTGATTAGCAAAGGCCAGACCCGCATAACAGGCATGGATGAACAGATTTTAACGCTTTATGCCAAGGGTATGAGTACCCGTGATATAGCCGATTCTTTCAAGGAAATGTACGGCACTGAAGTGTCCGCGAGTCTGGTTTCAAAGGTTACCGCCACGGTTCTGGATCAGGTTATCGAATGGCAAAGCCGGCCTTTGGATGCTGTTTACCCCATCGTTTATCTGGACTGCATTGTGGTCAAAATCCGACAAGATAAACGGGTTATTAACAAAGCCATTTACCTAGCATTAGGCGTCAATATTGAGGGGCATAAAGAGCTTTTGGGGCTTTGGCTTTCAGAAAACGAAGGGGCGAAATTTTGGTTAGGTGTGTTAACAGAGCTTAAATCCCGCGGCGTAGAACAAATCTTAATCGCCTGTGTGGATGGCCTCAAAGGCTTTCCTGAAGCCATTAACAGCGCTTATCCCCATG
>JAOXSG010000573.1 GCA_025800105.1 Cohaesibacter sp.
CAGGCGTGTGTTCTCAAAAGCTCCGAAAACCTACCCGAAAAGCTCCCGAAAACTATTTTTCGTGTTCACGGCTCAAAAGCTCCCGGAAAGTTCGGGCCAGTAAAAAGTCTCATTTTACCCCGGAAAGTTACGGAAGCTCGCATGCTCGCGAAAACGTTTTCGGGAAACGTGTTGGCGATAAAATGGCTGCTGCTGGAGCACTTTTTTAAAGGTTTTTTCAGTGAAGAAATAAAGTGGTCAATTGACAGATTTCGGGATAAAATGATCGAGCAAAATACCGACAGAAAGTTTTCTGAAAGTTTCACAAGGATGCATGCGCGCGTGAATACGATGATAGATGCGTCTTTATTCGTGCTTGCAAAAATCGTCGCCGACAGCAATTCTAGTTTTATGAGAACAACTCAAGCTACAATGCTGCTCTTCTTGAATATTACAAAGAATGCAGACACATGGCAGAACGAAATGCAGATGAATCATTCTTCTTTGATCTTCTTCTTGGTCCAAATCGCTGAAAAGTCAACTTTTAAAATTGTTTT
>JAOXSG010000589.1 GCA_025800105.1 Cohaesibacter sp.
TGACATCAAAGACCCGAACGGCAATATCACATGGACAACGCCGGAAGGCATGGGTGGTTGACTTTGGGTTGCGGATCCTGTTCCAAAAAGTCGTGCAACTTTTTGGGGATGCGCAGATTATCCAACCATATAGCCACGGGATTGTCTGGCAATCAGTTAAAACAAAACCCGGCCTCTTACAGAGCGCCGGGTTTTGTTTGTTGGAGAAACTGGCTTTTAATCCGCCTTGCCTGTATCCCATGTATAGACTGTTAGCCCCCATGAGGATTTGGTTATGCGGCTTTCGCAATTTCTTCTTTCGCCATCCTGACTATAATGGGCGTTGAAATTGCGCGGATTGCCGTCTTGTAGAACATCAATCATCACTTTTTCCAAGGCTTCCTGATTGGCTTCTGGCCAAAGCGTGGGCAGGTCCATTCCGATCACGTCGAACATTTTATGACGCATCATCTCGGCCATGGGACGATTGCATTCAATGACCTGAAATTGCAAATCTTTTTGCCCATCTTGCGCATGGCGCATAACTGTCATCAGGCCATGGGGCAAAGCATTGAGAATATCTTCGAGATAGGTTTGCCGATAGACGATTGGTTGCAGAATGGCAATCACTTCGTCTTGTTCGATATCGCAAGAATGGACCGGTAGATAGAGCACTTCCCACAGGGCAACATTAACGGCCTTTATTGCCTTGAAAATTGTATAGACCGGCTTTTTGGCAGATATTGCCAAGTCACAATTATCAATATGGATTTTGGCAAAAGCCTGATCGGCATCCATGGTCTGTCCTGCAAGGGAGAAGCCTGCAAAATCAACCATTCCGGGGGCAAAATCCGAGCAGAACCACAGATCTTTCTCGTCTTTGGAGAATCGCACCTGCTGATTGCGGGTGAGCTGAATTTCTGCAAGCTCTGCGCCACCGACAGGAGGCAAATGCTCGCCAAGTGTCTGCCACGACAGCCACGCATCATATGCGACGAGAAATTTCTCGTCTGACATATGTTGTCCCAGATCTTCTGTGATGGAAAATCCGCACCCCACAGCTCTATCCCCACATATGGCAATCGCTAGAGGATTGCCTTCCTGAACAAAATACTCCGCCTGACTGGATTATCACAATCAGATTGCAATACCCCATATCCAATGCAAGCGGGATTTTGTCGTTCAATGTCACGCAAATAAATTGTCAATTTCAGACTGGTCAGATTTTTTCTCTTCCTGATCGCCCACGGAATCAAACTCAATATCCTGAAGCATTTGGTCCACATCATCCTGATTGACCCCTTCCCCGGAATGTTGAGGACCATGCAGGATCAATTCACGACGGCGGCGCTCTTCTTCGCTTTCCTCTTGCGCTGTGGGCTCTTCCAAGTCCTGCACTTTCAAGCGCTCAATGAAGCTGGAAACCCGCTGATCAATCAGGCTCAATGTGCGCACAACCTTGGAAATGCGCTGTCCGGTGATGTCCTGAAAAGAGCAGGCTTCAAAAATTTCGATGATTTTGTCATTGACCAATGCTGCATAATCATCATGATTTGATGGATCTGCACACATGATCTCTTCTGCTGCGCCCATGATTGTGTTGGTTGCATTTTCTGTTGCATCCACCACGGCGTCCAGCTCACGCCCGGCATCGGGAATGGAATTGTTGCGCATATCTGTTGGACAGAGAGCCGCAATTTCCTGCTTCATGCAGGTGATTTCCGCAGCAATTGCAGTAAATTCGGAATAAGCATGTTGATCGATTGCTTCAACATGGGCATCCAGACTATCGGCCATGACTTCCGCCAAAGACATGATATCGGTTAATGAGACATCATGAGATTTGTTATGCTCAAGATATTCTACAATCTGTTCGATATTCGTCTGTAAAGCTTTTTGCTCGCTCTGTGCCATGTTTACCCCACTCGTTGCTATGGGCAGATCGCGTTTTACCGCTGAACTTCTTATGATTTTTTGCAACAGGCACCGGTTCATCCAAGGCCTTTAGCCTTGCATGATTTTCAATACCTATCTGTCTTTTTATGGCCATAGGGGCTTGTGGCTATGTCAGGTCTTTTGTGTCTTTCGACACTTTCTTCCCTGTCATCTCTGTAACCGATATTTGCCCATATCAGATACCAGCCAGCCCACCGGGCATTTTCACGCCCGGAGCTGTGGCCCGCTCATATTGCCTTGCAATATGATCCTTAACCTAGCTGTCGAAAACAGCGTCGATTTTGGTCTTCAAGGTTGCGGCGTTAAATGGCTTCACGATGTAATTGTTCACACCGGCCTTTTTCGCTGCAATGACGTTTTCTGTCTTGGATTCTGCTGTCACCATAATGAATGGTGTCTTGGACAGACTGTCGCTGGCGCGTACTTGCTTGAGCAATTCATAACCGGTCATTGGTTCCATATTCCAATCGGAAATGACCAGACCGTAACGACGATCCTGCATTTTTGCCAAAGCTTCGGTGCCATCGGCGGCATCATCAACATCTTCAAAGCCAAGCTGTTTCAGCAGGTTTTTGATAATCCGGATCATGGTTTTATAGTCGTCCACTACCAGTACCGGCATAGAAAGATCGAGGGCCATAAGTTTACTCCAAACTCACACTGTGTCCCGCTTAATACGGGTTTTCACCTATTTGTTGTCATAGATCTTACCGGGTTGTCAGCTCTTTCGGCCTCCTGTTACCCAAGCACCAATCTAACTCAAGGAATTAAAAAAGCAGTTAATCACCACAATCTGTAAAAATAGGCTTTGTTTAAAAATGTCTCGTTTTTGGGCTAAATGGCCTGAATTTTCGCAAATTTTAAGAGCTTTGTAGGATTTCCTTCAGTCTTTGATAACCTTGACAGACATTAACCACATCTCTGTCGGCCTTAAATGGATTTTTCTTGTTGCATGGCATTGTCTTTATGCTTTTGGCGTTGCTGATCGCCTTTTGTGAATTCTTACTATGAAAGTTAGTCATTACTAGTTTTGTTGAGACATAGAGTATGTGCACCCATTGTCTTATGCGTAAGATGGCTTGCTTTGGCCTATCATGCCTTGTTGTGAGCCTTCACTCTTTTTGCTCTTTCACAGGCTGGCCGTCTCTGGGCAGCTTCCCTCACTTTTGAGGCTGGCAGCCGTCAGCCATTTGACAATGCTTCAACAGGAAACAAGATGACAGCTCCTTTGAATGGCGTAGAAGCCCGTACAATCTATTATGACGATATGTCTGTTGGCCAAGCAGAAAGCTTCAGTCACCGCGTGACCGATGCCGATATTGCTGCTTTTGCTGCGATTTCAGGCGATCATAATCCCATTCATATTGATAAGGATTATGGGGCGAACAGCCAGTTTGGCTCTTGCATCGCCCATGGTCTTTATACGGCCAGTCTGTTTTCCGCCATTTTGGGCATGCGGCTTCCCGGTCCCGGCGCTATTTATATCAGTCAGACGCTCACTTTCATGGCGCCGGTTAAACCGGGGGATGAGCTGACCATTTCTGTGACCATCAAAGAGCTGATTGATCGGGGACGCCGAGCTGTGCTGGATTGTGTGGCGCAAGTTGGCGAGACTGTGGTGCTTAAAGGCGAGGCTCAGGTCAAGGTGCCTAAAAAACCTGCCAATTAGCCCCCAAAAAGTCTTCTATCTGCCAAGCCCCTCTCTTTTGCCAATAAGAGAGGGGCTTTTTTTGTCTGCTTGTTTTTCTGATCAGCGCTGCAAGAGACCAAAGCGCTCGCGCAATGTGAAGCGAATGGTGAGGACCACCGCCACAAAGGCAAGCCCCACCGCCAGCCCAAGCCAAATGCCCACGCCCTGCCAGTCCAGAATAAAGCCCAGATAATAGCTGGTGGACATGCCGCAGCCCCAATAGCCCAGCAAAGCCACAATCATCGGGATTTTGGTATCCCCCAGCCCGCGCAAAGCGGCTGCGGACATGGCTTGTGCGCCATCGACCAATTGAAACAGGGCCGCAACAGCCAGATAAGAGACGGCCAGCGCAAAGGGGATGGCATTGTTCGGATCTGAAGGGGGAATGAACAAGCCAACCAGAGTTTCGGGAATGCTTAAAAAGATCAAACCGGTGATGACCATGAAGCTGGTGCCTGAGAGGATCGAGATCCAGCCTGCCCGTTTCACCGCCAATGGATTGCGGCTTCCTTGTGCCAGTCCCACCCTGATCGTTGTTGCCTGCGACAACCCCAAAGGCACCATGAAAGCAATGGAGGCGCATTGCAGGGCCACAGCATGGGCGGCCAAGGCGTCCTGCCCCAGCCAGCCCATGAGGGCTGTGGCGGCTGAAAACATGCCGACTTCTGTTGTGATCATCAAACCAATGGGCAGGCCAATGCGGATCATTTCTTTGAGGCGCGGCCAATCAGGGCGCCAGAAATGGGTGAAGAGATTATAGGAGCGATAGGTCTTATGAATCGCGACATAAATAATCAGCCAGATGAACCCGACCATATTGACAAAGGTCGTGGACATGCCTGCGCCGATCAATTCCAACCGCGGAAAGCCAAAATTGCCAAACATCAGCGCATAATTGCCCAAAGCATTGATGAAAATGCCTGAGACTGTGATCCATAAAATGATGGCTGCTTCGCTATGGGCATTGACCATGCCGCGCAAAGCCACAACCCCAAAGATCGGTAGCAAACTCCAAGAGGCATAGCGCAAATAGGCGGAGGATTGCAGATAGGTTTGCTCTTCCTGCCCGGCTTTGTCAAAAATCCAGCTGCTTTGAAACAGCAATAAAATAAGCAATAAGCCCAAAATGATGGTCAGCCATAGACCTTGGCGAGCGGTTCTGCGTACAGAGGTATAATCTTTTGCGCCAATGGCCTGCGCCGCCATAGGGGCAACGGCTGTTAGCATCCCCAGCCCGAATAGCTGAATGGGATGCAAGAGAGCGGTGGCCAGAGACCCTGCGGCCAATGCATCTTTGCCCAACCAGCCCATCATAATGACATCGGTGGTGAAATAGGCCATTTGCGCCAATTGTGTCAGCACCAAGGGCACCGCCAAACGCGATGATGCCTTGAACTCTTCTGCCCAGCTCAAAGTCTGTTTGACAATCTGGTTCATTGGCTGTTTTGCGCCTGTCTCAGAATTTGTCTGCGATGCCTGATCACCAGCGTTAGACATCACGCCTTCACGGTCTTGCATAATCTCACCAAATGATGGAGATCCGACGCAAATATATGATCTGGGGGAATGCCAAGAGAATAGAAGCAGACGCCATAATCACATGTGAGTCAGATTATATAGGTCTGGTTCAGACTATCCTGTCTTCTTTTGCTTGTATAGAGAAAAGATCTTGACCTAGGCCGCTGTTTTGGGCAACGTCGCGCCACATCATACCACCCTTTTTTCGCATGTCCGGGAGCGTCGGCCAATGGCCTTTGCTGATAGCTTTATCGATCTCAATCAACCTTCTTTGCCTTTGCCCGATGGCGTACGTGATGGCGTGGTGGCCATTGGCAATTTTGATGGTATGCATCGGGGGCATCAGGCTGTTCTGGAAGATGCGCTCAATGAAGCGCGCGCCCTTGGGGTCAAGGCCATTATGCTGACCTTTGAGCCGCATCCGCGCAGCGTCTTTCGCCCCGAACATCCGGTTTTTCGCTTAACCCCCCATGCAGAAAAAGCCAGACTTGCCAAAGCCCTTGGCTTTGATGGGATGATTTCTCTGCATTTTACTAAAGACTTTGCCACACAATCGGCGGAACGCTTCATTGAAGATATGCTGATTGAGGCCTTGGCGGCGCGCAAGGTGATTTCCGGCTATGATTTTCATTTTGGCAAGGATCGCAAAGGCAGCCCGGATTTTTTGCGCGATCAAGGCATGCATCATGGCTTTGGCGTCTCCATTGTTGATATGAAAGCCGATCGCACTGGTGATGCCGTCTCGTCCACCCGTATTCGGCAAGCGCTGGAAGATGGGGCCACTCATCAGGCCAATCTTTTGTTGGGCTATCGCTATTTCTTTACTGCCAGTGTTGTGCATGGTGAAAAGAATGGCCGAAAGCTGGGCTATCCAACCGCTAATCTGGAATTGGCCCCCAATAGTCGCCTCAAGGAAGGCATTTATGCTGTGCGGCTGATCCGGGCTGATGGGCATGTCTATGATGGGGTTGCCAGCTATGGCCGCCGTCCGACTTTTGACAATGGTGCTCCTGTCTTTGAGGTTCATGTCTTTGATTTTGAAGGTGATCTCTATGGGGAATATGTGCATGTCACGCTTTATGATTATCTGCGTGGCGAAGAGAAATTTGACAGTTTGGATGCGCTGATTGCCCAGATGGATGAGGACAGCGCCAAGGCCAAAGCCTGTTTGGCGCAAGCCGAGCCATTGAGTGCATTGGAGCGCACTTTGTGGCCTGTGCATGAGCAACGCTAATATCTGCTCTTGCAAGCATCCTCGCGCTTTCTCACATTTTTGTTTTCGAAGGTGATTTCCTTTTTTTGTCAGGCTTGGCTATCCGTTAAGCAGTCTTAACCGCTGTTTCAAGGATTTGCGTCATGCCTGTTGCCAATGCTCCAAAGCCTTCCGGTCCTCCCTCCCGTTCCGCCCCCTATCGCCTGCGCAAAAGCTGGATCGTTGCTCTGGCCAGCCTGTTCGTGGCGGGGGGCGGTTTTTGGGCCGCTGGGGGCTTTTCGCTGTTTGGGCAAAAGCTGGTTGAGCGCAATACGGAATTTTACAAACGCTATGACGGCGCATGGGATTTGGCTTGCGACAAGGCCTCTGGTGAAACAAAAGCGCGGTGCTATGGACAATTGGTCGATGTCTATAGCCATGATCCCAATTTTCGCGCCGCCATTTTGCATTTGACATATGAACAAGAGGCAGGCGCTGAAAAACGAGTCCCGCAGCTTTTGTTCAATATGGAAGCGGATATTGATTTTTCGGATGTCAAAGCCACCATTCGCGCAAAAGATGGCACAGGCAAGCCCATGTCTCTTGGCACATGTTCGGGCAATAGCTGCAAAATCAAAGGCTCTGCTGCACAAGCCATTTTGGCAGACTGGCGAGAGGGCGATGTGCTGGAGCTTGATCTGCCCGAAAAAGGCGCACGCAAAACCATTTCCTGGCCGCTGAGCAATTTCGCACAATTGCTGGATGACTTGAGCGAACAACGCTCACAGCGCGGCTTGATGTAAGATTACATTCTGTTTGCTGCAAGAGAGAGCGCTTCCCTTCGCCCTCTCTTTCCTGTTGGATCAGGGTATCTTTTCAAGGTCAGATGCCCTGATCCAGCCTTTTTGCGAGGCATATATTCCCCAGTGCCACTGCTCTTTTCCCGCGCCATTGTCATAATAGCCTGAGCGCATAATGCTCAGGACTGCACCATCGGGGATGATCAAAATCTGATTATCCTGAAAGGATGGCCATTTGCGCAAGGGCGTGGCTCTTGGCACCCACATCTTCTGTGCTTTGGTCTGTTGATTTTGGTCTTTTCTCTCACTGTTCCTTTGGGCCTTGCCAAAGAGCCGTTCTTGCAAGTCTGCCAATGGAAAGAGGGGATTGGGATCGATTTTTCGTCCCGGTGAAATGGCATAATGGCTGGTGAGAAATTTTAGATCATAATGATCTCTCAGACATAGGCAAATGTCTGTCACGGTCTGGATTTGCTGCTTGGTATAATGAAGCCACCAGCCTTTGCCATGCGCTTTTGTTTGGGCATAAGCAAAATCGAGAGCGGGATCCTCTGTACCATAGATTTCATCGAACCAAGGTTTGAACGTGCCATCCTGTGTTTTTTCGCACCGGCCGGGATTGACGATTTCAATGCCAATGGCAAAGGCATTGACGTTGGCTTTTCCTTGATAAGAACTTTTGCCCGCATGCCAAGCTTTTCGATCAAAAGCCACCATTTGGGTCAGACTTCCATCGCGCTCCAACACCAAATGAGCAGAGGCTTTGGCTTGTTCTTTTAAAAACCATTTGACCGAATTGCCTTTCTCCAATCGCCCGGCTGTATCATGCAGAATGATGCCTTTGGGGGCAAAAGGCGCGGATTGGTTGGGGGACATAATGAAAGGCACGCTTTTTGTTGGGTGGATCAGGCGATGCGCCTCAATGGAATAGTCTGTTTTATTATGGGTCATGATTGGCAATCCTTTGAATGAAAACGGCCTTTCATTGTAAATGCAGCCAATGGGAGGGGGATAAGTTTTTTGCTTTGGCTTTTGTAGGCCTTGCGAGCTGTCATTATCGCCTGTTGTGGGCATTGTGGGGCTTGCTCTTGGCTTTTTGTTGAATTAATGTCCGCTCAGATATGGCAAAGCGCCCAAAATGGGCCGCTGCGAACAGGCACATCCATGCTCAAGGCATATAGCAACATGACGGGCAGTCTTTCTTCTGCGCCCTTTTCCCGCTTTTCTCTGATAAGAATAGCAGGTTTGACAAGCCGAATTACTGGCCCGGCCTTCGTGTGATTGGCGTCTTGATCAGACACCCACGAGGGACCGGGATAGACAGAGCGGGATCTGGTGCCTCGGATCTTTCTTTTCCCCATTCGTTGAAGTGCTTTTCTTGCACTCCCTTTTATGCTGGCATCCCCGCCTCTCTCCTTCGCCAAACTGTCGGATCGAGAGGATCGGGATGCAAACTTGACCGAAAGATATTATCATGACGGAAAGCCGCGATTATTCCAAAACGCTGTTTTTGCCACAAACCGAATTTCCCATGCGTGCAGGTTTGCCCAAGAATGAGCCGAAAATTCTGGACCGCTGGGAAGAGCAGGATTTGTATCAGGCCTTGCGCGACCGCTCCAAGGGGCGCGAGAAATATGTGCTGCATGATGGCCCTCCTTATGCCAATGGCCATTTGCATATTGGCCATGCTCTCAACAAGGTTCTGAAAGACATCATCACCCGGTCTTTCCAGATGCGCGGCTATGATTCCAATTATGTGCCGGGCTGGGATTGTCATGGCTTGCCCATTGAATGGAAGATTGAGGAAAAATACCGCAAAAAAGGCAAGAATAAAGACGCTGTGCCGGTTAATGAATTTCGTCAGGAATGCCGTGATTTTGCGGCGGAATGGATTGGCATTCAGGCCGGTGAGTTCAAGCGTCTTGGCGTGGTTGGTGATTTTGTCAATCCCTATAAGACCATGACCTTTGATGCCGAGGCACGCATTGCTGGCGAATTGATGAAATTTGCCATGTCCGGTCAATTGTTCCAAGGCTCCAAGCCGGTTATGTGGTCCATCGTTGAAAAAACGGCTTTGGCGGAAGCGGAAGTGGAATATCAGGATCATACCTCCCATACCATTTGGGTGCGTTTCCCGATTTCTGCCGTTCATGGCGAAGCAGGCGGGGATCTTGCCGAGGAATTGCTGGATGCCGATGTGGTGATCTGGACCACCACCCCATGGACCATTCCGGCCAACCGTGCGGTGTGTTTCTCACCGTCCATTTCTTATGGTCTTTATGAAATCACAGCCGCCTCTGACGACAATTGGGGCAAGGTTGGCGATAAACTGATTGTGGCCGATGCACTGGCCGAGAGCGTTTTTGGTGCTGCGCGCGTCGAAGGATATGAGCGCAAATTTGATGTGGATCCTTCTGTCATTTCCGAATGCGAACATCCTTTGCGCGGGGTTGATGGGACCGATGGCTATTTTGATTTTGATGTGCCTTTGATTGCCGGAGATCATGTCACCGATGATGCCGGTACGGGCTTTGTGCATACCGCGCCCGGCCATGGTGCGGACGATTATGAGGTGTTTGTCGCCAATCGCGCGCGCTTTGCGGAGTGTGGCACAGAGGAAGTGCCCCATACGGTGCAGGAAGATGGCAGCTATTATCCGCATGTTCCTTTGTTTCAGGGGCAATATATCCTCAATCGCAAAGGCGGCGAAGGCACGACCAATACAGCCGTTATCGACAAGCTTGTTGAAGTTGGGGCCTTGCTGGCGCGTGGCAAGGTCAAGCATAGCTATCCCCATAGCTGGCGCTCGAAAGCGCCGCTTATCTTCCGCAATACTCCGCAATGGTTCATTGCGATGGACCGCAACATTGAGGGAGAAGGCGATACCTTGCGCGCGCGGGCGCTGAAAGCCATTGACGAGACCCGTTTTGTGCCAGAGTCTGGCCAGACCCGTCTGCGCTCCATGATCGAAACCCGCCCCGATTGGGTAATTTCGCGTCAGCGTGCCTGGGGTGTGCCAATCACCATCTTTATCAAACGCGATGATCCGGGCGTTGTGTTGCAAGACAGCGCCGTCAATGATCGTATCTTTGATGCTTTCCGTGCAGAAGGGGCCGATGCCTGGTTTGCAGATGGTGCCAAAGAGCGTTTTCTTAGCCCAGATCATGATCCTTCTGAGTGGGAAAAAGTTGATGACATTCTGGATGTGTGGTTTGATTCCGGTTCCACCCATGCCTTCTGTCTGGAACAACGCAATGATCTGAAATGGCCTGCCGATCTCTATCTGGAAGGCTCGGACCAGCATCGCGGCTGGTTCCATTCTTCCTTGCTGGAGAGTTGCGGCACCCGCGGTCGTGCGCCCTATGATGCTGTGCTGACCCATGGCTTTACCATGGCCGAAGATGGCCGCAAAATGTCCAAATCTCTTGGCAACACCATCGCGCCGCAAGATGTCATCAAACAATATGGCGCGGATATTCTGCGCTTGTGGGTGGCCTCTTCCGATTATAGCGATGATCAGCGGATCGGGCAGGAAATCCTCAAGACCAATGCCGATGCCTATCGCAAATTGCGCAATACCATTCGCTGGATGCTGGGTTCTCTTGCCCATTATGACGGGGCGCAGGTGCCTGTTTCGGAAATGCCGGAGTTGGAGCGTTTGATGCTGCATCGCATTCATGAGCTGGATGCCATGGTGCGCACTGCTTATGATGCGTTTGATTTCAAGAAAATCATGCATGAACTGACCTATTTTATGGGCATTGAGCTGTCGGCTTTCTATTTCGACATTCGAAAAGATGCGCTTTATTGTGATGCACCAAGCTCGGAGCGTCGCAAGGCGGCGCTTTATGTGATCCATGAATTGTTCATGCATGTAACCGCGTGGCTGGCGCCAATCATGCCCTTCACTATGGAAGAAACATGGCTGTCCCGCTTCCCGTCCGACGATGATTCGGTTCATTTCCGCCAATTCCCCGATGTGTCGTCCGATTGGCAGGATCAGGCTTTGGCTGACAAATGGGCCAAAGTGCGGGATTTACGCCGGGTTGTCACCGGTGCTTTGGAAATTGAGCGTCGCGAAAAGCGCATTGGCTCTTCTTTGGAAGCCGCTCCCAAGGTCTATGTGACCAATGAGGCTGTGCTTGAGGCCATGGAAGGCATTGATCTGGCGGATCTGGTGATTACCTCTCAGGCGGAATTGATCCGGTCTGCGGCACCACAAGGGGCTTTTGTTCTGGACGATGTCGAGGGCATTGGCGTTGTGCCAGCTCTGGCCGAGGGGCAAAAATGTCAGCGCTCATGGAAGATTTTGCCAGATGTTGGGCAGGACAGCGATTATCCTGATTTGTGCTTGCGTGATGCTGCGGCCATGCGTGAGCTGGATGCACATCAGGCATAAGTTCATGACCGTGAGATCTTTGGGAGCCTGATATGTCTGCAAAAGTGCTTGGCTTTATCATTGCGGTGATTGCTTTTGTCAGTGATCAGGCTTTCAAATTCTGGATGTTGCTTGGCTTTGATATTCAAAGCCATATGCAGACTTATGGCCCGGTTCGGGTGACGCCCTTTTTTGATCTGATTCTGGTTTGGAATCGCGGTATTTCCTATGGCTTGTTTCAGCAAGATGGGGATTTGGGTCGCTATGTGCTTGTTGCCATCGCGATTGCCGCTTCCCTTTTCATCTCTGTGTGGATCTGGCGCAATCAGGATCGTCTTCTAGCCATTGGGCTGGGTCTTATCTTGGGCGGGGCGCTGGCCAATGGTCTGGATCGGCTCTATCATGGCGCGGTTATGGATCTGTTTCATTTCTATTGGGGCAGTTTTTCATGGTATGTGTTCAATCTGGCTGATGTTTGGATCGTTGCAGGCGCGGCCATCCTGATATATGACTCTTTTTTGGGATCTGGTCGCAATGATGCCTCAAAGCTGTGATCTGTCATGGCAAAGGCTTCGACCAGTCCTTTGTTGTTGCGTATTTGCGTGGTTTTGATGACCACTTTTGGAGAGTAAGGCATCCCGTCATGAAATCTTCCCTGCGAATTGATCTCACATCCTCGCTGCGACTGATTGTTGCCGGGGGCTTGGCTCTTGGTCTTTCTGCCTGTGCAGGTGGTCTTGGTGGCACCACCTATGGCACCGGGGTCTCGCAGGAAGAAGCGCTGCTCAATGATATTCAGAATATGACCGCGCTGGGCGGAACAGACAAACAGACAGAGATCGACTATTCCTCTCGTCCGGGTCTGGTGATACCGCCTTCAACTGCCGCGCTCCCTGCCCCCAGTGATGCCAGCCAAACTGGCCGTCTGGTTGCTGCGGCAGACTGGCCTCAGGATCCTGATTTGCTGCGCAAGGCCTATCATCAGCGTCTGGAAACGATGACAGAGGTGGAGCGCAAAGCATTGCTGGATGCGATTCGCCGTATGCCACCAGAACAGCGCGCCTATATAATAAAGAATGATCCGCGTTCTGTGGGCTTTGCCAATGCCATCAAAGAACCTGATTATGAGAAAGGCATGCCATCCGCTGGCGAGGTGAAGGAATATGACCGGCAGGTCAAACAGCGTCTGGCAGCGATTCGTGCCGTTAACAACAAGACTGAGGATGGCTATAAGCGCAAATATCTGACCCAGCCGCCGGAAAAATACCGCCAATATTCCTCTGAGGTTCAACAGGAACTGGACAAAGTGGCCGTTGAAACTGCCGAGGAGAAAAAATCCGGTGGTTTCTTCAATAAGCTTTGGCCTTTCTGATTCTTCATGAGTGCTTGGATGCCGATTTTCAAAGGCCTGCCAGTTTGGCAGGCCTTTTTGCATTGATTCCGCTCTTGCCAGCCGACTCGCATATTCTGATTTTTGTGTCTTTTTTATCTCTTTTGTTCATGGGCCTGGAGAAAAATTTGGCAGAAAACCGCAATTGGGCCGCAAATTTCCATTAACCAATCAGTAACGAAGTGGCGGTTTTCTGCCATTTATGGCGATATCCGTGTTTTTTCTGCAACAGTTAAGGCAAATGGAACTGGGGGAAAGCGAGAGGTGATTGATCCGTGCGAAAAAAAGAGTATTGTCACCCTTGTCGCAAGCAGATGACCCCATCGGACTGACTGGAACGGTCTCTGCGAAAAAGTTCTTTTATGACAAGAAGGTCAGAAACAATGAACATCAAGAGCCTTATCCTTGGTTCCGCAGCTGCTCTGGTTGCCGGTGGTGCTGCTCAGGCAGCTGATCTGCCAGTAGCTGAGCCAGTAGATTACGTTAAAGTATGTAACGCTTATGGCGCTGGTTACCACTTCATCCCAGGCACCGATACCTGCCTGAAAGTTTCCGGTTATGTTCGTGCTGAATTCCGTTTCGACGAGCCACAAGCTCGCACAGACAACACAACCAACATCTATGCTAAAGCTTCTTTGAACTTCACTGCCAAAGAAGAAACTGAGCTGGGTACTCTGGTTGCTTACATGCGTCTGGAAAACGACACCAACGGTGGCAACAATGACGGCTTCAACAAGTACTACATGTCCATTGGTGGCCTGTATGCTGGTCTGACCGATTCTGCTGCTAACATCACCACAACTGATAAAGCTATGTATGGTTCTACCCTTGGTGACCATGACACAGGCGCTATCGGTTACAACATGGATCTGGGCAACGGCGTAAGCGCTACTGTTGCTGTTGAGAACCGTCGTGGTTCCGTCATCGTTGGCGGTGCATATGCTGGTCAGTCTCTTCCTGATGTTGTAGCTGGTCTCTCCATCTCTCAGGGTTGGGGTTCTGCTAAAATCGGTGGTGCTGTACACCAGATCCGTTTTGCAAATGCTGCTGTTGACACAGATTACGGCTACTATGTAGGTGCTGGTGTTAACTTCAACCTCGACATGCTGTCTGCTGGCTCCCAGATCGGTTTCTCCGCTGGTTATGCTAAAGGCGCAGTTGGCTACATCAACAGCTCTGTTGCTGGCGTAAACGTAGTTGGCACCAATGTTGAGCAGAACGACATCTGGCAGGCTGGTGTTGCCCTGAAATATGCTTGGGCTTCCAACTTCAACACCTACCTGACTGCTCGTTACCAAGAGTACAACAACGAAACCACCAACGCTTCCGACTTCGATTCTTGGAACGCTGGCTTCGTTGCTGAATATCTGCCAGTTAAAAACCTGATCGTTCGCGCTGGTGTTAAATACAGCGAAACAGATTACTCTGCTACATCCGGCATGGCTGATGCAGAGAACTGGGAAGGTAAACTGCGTCTGCAGCGTAACTTCTAATCTGAGTTATACTTAGATTTAAAGGAAACCCCGGAAGAGCAATCTTCCGGGGTTTTCTTTTGTTTATCATCCCCCACATGTCTGTGCGCTAGAACCAGATTCCTGAAAGCCGGGGGAAGATAAAAGGGAAAGCAAAAACTAAAATAAATCCAATTGGCTGAATTGATCTTTTACAGGCGCTTGGCTGGCTTGCTTCTTGTCTGCTCTGTCATCCTGTTGCTCTTTTACAGGGTCAAGCAGAGCGGCATAATCATTGACGGTTTTATTGACATCTTTGGAGATGGGGTGAAAGTGCAAATAGTCTTCTCTTTGTGCTTTTAGCAAGGGCATAATCTCATCTGTGCGGCCCGATCTTGTATCCAGCCAGCAAGAAAAATTATGCTGATCCAGCAAAACCGGCATACGATGATGAATTTGGCTCATCCTATGATTAGAGGCTGTGGTTAAAAGCGCCACGCCATCCTGCTCTTCCCCATTGGGGCCCATCCATGTTTCCCAAAGTGCGGCCATGGCAAGAGGCTTTCCTGTTTGGCTGCTGATATAATAGGGTTGTTTCTGATCGCCTCTTCTTTGCCATTCATAAAAGCCGGAGGCAGGAATGATGCAGCGGCGATAGCGCAAAGCGTTGCGAAACGATGGTTTGGTTGCTGCGCTTTCTGCTCTGGCATTGGTCAAGAGAGAAAAGTCTGCCGGATTTCGCACCCAGTCGGGCACGAAGGCCCAGCGCATTAAATGCGCTTGCCTATATGTGGCATCTCCCCTTATGGCCAGAATTGGCTGGGTTGGGGCTATATTATAGCGCGGGGGCATCTCATGCAGGCCAGACAAGTTATCGTTTAATGCGAAATGCTCAAGCAAATCTTTTTGACTGGCAGCAACAACGAACCGTCCACACATGATTTTTCCTTATCTCTCGTTTGAGATTGATGCCATTTTGCGCTTTTCCCTCTTTTTTTCAGCTTCCCCTTGCCTTGTCAAACATTTGGAAACCATGTTCTGATTGAATCAGCAAGACGTCAGGTTTTCAGCGATAGGCAGGATTATGCAAGAGGCCCGCTCGGTTCCAGAAGAAGCTGTCCTAAAGGCATCCAATATCAATCCCGCCACGCTTTTGGCGACGGATTATCTCAATCATTTCAACGAAGTTTTGATGCTGATTGAGATGTTGCCCAGTATGCCTGATTGTGCCGAGGATGTCTTTTGCTGGCAGGAAATGAGCTATTGCGATTATTTCCAGCAATCAACTTTTAAAGGCAAGGATCTGGCCATTGCCATTTATGATCAGGTTGAACCGGATTTGCGCGGGCGCTTTGAAACGCTGATTGGGAAAATCAATGAAAAAGTAGGCCGTCTGATTGAAGCCATTGCTGCGCTCAATGGTGATATCAATCAAAGCAATTTTGAACCCATTGCCTTTATGGCCACCACCGAAATCCGCCCTTTGATTGATCAGGCAAGCGCTTTGATCAATGGCAGCCAGAGCGAAACAGACTGGATGCTGGCGGTTGATCATCCAACGGCTCAGGACGAAATTGACCGTCTGTTTGATTAAGCTTGTTGATTAGGCTCCGTTTCCATGTCCAGCTCCAGAGACTATCCTGATCGTCCTTTTCTTGGGGTTAGCGCTGTCATCCAATCAGATCAAGGGCTTTTGCTGATTGAGCGGGGCAAAGCGCCGCTTGCAGGTCTTTGGAGTTTGCCCGGTGGCGTGGTTGAAAGTGGCGAGACACTGGAGCAAGCCATTATCCGCGAGATTGAGGAAGAAACCGGTCTGAGTTTCACGCCTTCTTATCTCGCCGATCTCGTCGAAATCATTCGCCCTGACAGCCAAGGCAAAACGCAGCGTCATTATGTGATTGCGGTTTTCTATGGCATCAGCCCGCCTATTACTTTGCAAGCCGGGGATGATGCAGCAACGGCTCGTTGGGTGCCGCTCTCGGCTCTGGACGAGTACCCTTTGACCGATGGCACACTTGATGTCATTCATCGTATTTTGCACGCTTCCAAGCCTGCTTTTGGCCACAATAATGGCTCGTGATACTGGCTGCATCACGCGGCTTTGAGCGGGTGTGATTTGCTATTTTTCCCGCTTTTGTCATGCTTACCCCTAAATGCCTTTGTTGGGGGATCTATTATGACTGACCGCTTTGCCCATTTCTTTGCTGTTTTTTTATTGGTGGTGATTGCCCTTGGTAGCAGTGTGATTGCAGCACTGGCAAGTCCCGAACGCTGGCAGCAAGAAGGCTGGAAAACCGATTTTCAAAAAAGCAGCATTGCTTTTGACGAGATTTTATCCGGTGGGCCTCCCAAGGACGGTATTCCATCAATTGATGATCCCAAATTTCAACCGGCCTCCTCAATCCAGCATTTAAGTGATCAGGATCCCGTCATTCGTCTGGATATCAAAGGCGATATTCGCGCCTATCCCTTACAAGTTCTGACATGGCATGAAATTGTCAATGATGTGGTGGGTGGTGTGCCGGTTGCGATCACCTATTGTCCGCTTTGCAACGCCTCCATTGCTTTTGAGCGGACCTTATCGGGACAAGTGCTAGATTTTGGCACCACAGGCAAATTGCGCAAATCCGATCTGGTTATGTATGATCGCCAGACCGAAAGCTGGTGGCAGCAATTTACCGGGGAGGCCATTGTCGGTCAGTTGCAGGGCCGTGCTTTGAGCATGGTGCCAGTGCGTGTTGTCAGTTTTGGCGATTTCAAAGCGGAAGTGGCTGGCGGCAAGGTTTTGGTGCCCAATAACCCATCCATGCGCCCCTATGGCCGCAATCCATATGTGAACTATGACAGCCGTAACACGCCCTACCCGCTCTTTACCGGGGATTTGCCACAAGATATCAACCCAATGGCCCGTGTTGTTGTCTTTGAAGGAGAAGGCAAGCAACAAGCGATCAGCCTTGCCAAAGTTCGAGAAGCAGGCACTTTCAAACATGGCGATGTGATTTTAAGCTGGAAAAAAGGCGTCGCCTCTGCCTTGGATTCTGAGACAATTTCCCAATCACGGGATGTTGGCAGCGTTCGGGTTATCCGGCAAGAGAATGGCAAAGAGACTGACATTGTTCATGATGTGACCTTTGCCTTTGTTTTCTACGCCTTTCATCCTGATGGCACTTTGATTAAATGACAAGGCTCTGAGCCTAGGCCTCATCTTCTTGCACAATCCATGGCTCTTTGAGGGCAGCCTCTTGCCATTCTTTCCAGGCAGGCAAGGCTTTCATTGCCTTGCTATAAGCTTTTACCGCAGGATGATCACTTAAGGCGTAAATTTCCAATCGATTGACCACTGGCGCAAACATGGCATCAGCGATTGAAAAGTCACCGAATAAAAACGGCCCGCTAGACTGGTCCAGACAGTCTGACCAGATTTTCTCAATGCGTTTGACATCCTTGATGACGGCGTTTGACACAGTGATCGCTTCGATCTTTCGCCGCATATTCATTGGGCATTCTGAGCGCAAACCCATAAAACCGGCATGCATTTCTGAGGCAAGGGCGCGGGCTTTGGCGCGCTGCATGGCATCTTGTGGCCAAAGATGTCTGTCTGGATATAAATCGGCAATGGTTTCCAGAATGGCCAGACTTTCTGGAATGGTCACCGGCTTTTGATTCTCTTGATGGATGAGAAGGGCTGGTACTTTTTTGGTGGGCGAAAATTCAATGAAATGCGCATGACCCGTGCTTTCATCAAACCGGGACAGCTTTTCGACAAAGGCTATATCGGCCACTTTCAGGGCCAGCCATGGACGCAAAGACCAAGAGGAATAATTTTTATTGCCAATATAAAGGGTTAACTCATGCATTTGATCTCATAGCCTTTTAAGATATGTGGTTCTTATTGCATTTATAAAATTATGATCACTTTGCAGCTTCGAGACTTTCTGCCATAGGGCCAATTTTTGGAAAAAGAAGGAGCCAATCCTTTTTAATCCCCCCTCAGACATTCGTCTCACATCTTTTCTTATACATGGGGGTGGCCGGGTGGGATGGACGAGACAGCTTTGGGTTCCTCATCCTGTATCATTTCTTCCGCTGCTTCTAGACTGACCGATACCAATTGGGAAATGCCACGCTCTGCCATGGTTACACCGAACAAGCGGTCCATTCTGGCCATTGTAATGGGATTATGAGTGATGGTTACAAAACGTGTTTGGGTGAGTTTGCGCATTTCTTCGAGCAAATGGGTAAAGCGCTCAACATTGGCATCATCCAGCGGGGCATCCACCTCATCCAGCACACAGATGGGGGCAGGATTGGTCAGGAAGACGGCAAAAATCAGCGCCATAGCCGTCAGCGCCTGCTCTCCCCCTGACAGCAAGGTCATGGTTTGCGGTTTTTTACCCGGTGGGCGGGCAATGATATCCAGACCTGCCTGCAACGGATCGTCGGCTTCTGTTAATTGCAATTCCGCCTGACCACCGCCAAAGAGTTTGGCAAAGAGGGCTTTGAAATGCCCGTTGACAATATCAAAAGAAGCCAGAAGTCGCGCACGGGCTTCCTTGTTGATGTTGAAAATACCGGTGCGCAATTTTTTGATGGCTTCTAACAGATCATCACGCTCGGTTTCCATCTCGTTCAAGCGATCCGAAATTTCAGTGGCCTCTTCATCGGCGCGTAAATTGACCCCGCCCAAACGCTCCCGCTCGTTTTTCAGACGCTCCAGTTTGCCTTCCACGCTTGGCATTGCTGGCAGAGGGGCGCCGGGTTGGAGCTGGGCCAGCTCAAATGTCGCAGCTGGCGAGCATTCAAGGGTCTCGACGATCAGGCGCTCAACATCCAGACGGCGATTGATCATGCCATTGACGCGCTCTTCTGAACGGCCTTTCTTTTCACGGGCTTCCGACAAGGTTTCAAGGGCTTTTTTGGCAGCGATATCGGCCTGCATGGCTATGCGCTCCGCCTCGACCAAATGGTCGCTGGCCTGTTTTTGCGCTTCTTCTGCCTTGCCAATCTCGGTAAGCAATGCCCGTCTTTGCTGATCAATATCATCGGGTGTTTCTTGCAAGGCGCGATGCTCCGCCTCACTTTGGGCCAAGCGCCCTTGCAAAATCGCAATCTGATCGTCGGCATTTTCGGCCCGTGTGGCCCAACTTTGTCGTTCCCGCTCAATTGCCTGCAAACGGCGGGTGCGCAACTCCCCTTCCCGGCTCAGGCCCTGCATATAGGCACGAGCTTCCGCCACTTGGGCGCGTTTGGCGCTTTGCTCAAGCCGGGCTTCGTCACGTGCCAACTGCAATTGAGAGAGATCTGGCAGCTCAGCCAGTTTTGTTTCCGCCTCGTTTAAAGCCCGTCCCGCTTCTTCATGGTCATCTTGCAGGCGCTTTTGGTTTTCTTGCAAAGAGGCCTGTCGCACAATTAACTGATTGGCGG
Source organism: Cohaesibacter sp. (assembly GCA_025800105.1). Classification (GTDB taxonomy): domain Bacteria; phylum Pseudomonadota; class Alphaproteobacteria; order Rhizobiales; family Cohaesibacteraceae; genus Cohaesibacter. The sequence continues at coordinate 19,779 of JAOXSG010000589.1, forward strand.
CCTGCTCTGCTTTGGCCAGATCATCGCGCAAATGTGAGAGTTTTTTCTGGCTCTCGCGCCATTGCGCGCGCGCGCGTTGCTCAATGGTTCCAAGATGGGCAACTTCTTCGCGTTTTTCGTTGAAGACAGCACGCGCATGGGCCAAATCATCGCGGGCATTGTCCACCTTGCTTTGCAAATCTTCCAAACGATTGCGCTGTTCCAGACGCTGGGCTGCCGGAGTTGGGGCGCCGGCTTTTATCACCAACCCATCCCAGCGCCACAAATCGCCTTTGCGGCTGACCAGTCTCTGGCCTTGTGCCAATTGCTTTTGAAGGCCCTGACCATGGCTTTCATTGACAAGGCCAATTTGTTTCAGACGCCGCAGCAGACGGGTCGGGCCGCTGACATGATCGGCAAGACTTGGCAAATCATGGGGCAAGCTCTGATCGCTGTCCTGCTCTGTCATATCCGCCCAATGGATATCGGCCTCATTGTCCATCGGGGCATCCAGATCATCCCCCAATGCCACACCAAGCGCGGTTTCAAAGCCCACATCCACCTTTAGGTTATCCAAAATGGGCGTAAAACGCTCATCCCGTCCGGCATTGACGACTTTGGAAAGCGTTTTGGCCTCGGTATCCAGACGATTGAAGATGCCTTCGGCCTCTGCCCGCGCCCGGCGAGCTTTGGTCTCCGCCTCGCGGCCCGCCCCCACCTTGGCTGTTGCCTGTTCGGCGATTTGCTCTGCCTGTTCAAGATTGCTTTTGGCCTCTTCGATCTGCGCGCGCTTTTCTTCCAAGCCTGCATCTCGATCGAGTTTTTCGCTGATTTGCTGCAAGTCCCGCTGGCATGTCTGCAATTGCTGGCTGAGTTTACTTTTACGGCTTTGCGCATTTTGGACGGCTTGCCGCAATTGTCTCTCACTTCCTTGCGCTTCTGCCAGCTTTGTCACCAGATCAGATGCTTTTGCTTCGATCTCGCTTAAAGCGGTTTCATGATCTGCCAGATCTTGTGCAGCTTTTTGTGCTGTGCTATCAGCGCCTGCTTCTTCTGTGCGCAGGGCTTTTTCTTCTTCATCCAGTCTTTTCAGGCTGCCTGCATTTTCCTCAATCAGCTGTGTCTCGCGGCGGATATCGGCCTTGATCTGCTCCATGCGTCGGTCCAGATCTGCCAGTTTTTCGCGGATGCGCTTTTCTGACTGGTCCAGTTCATTCTTTGCCAAGGTCAGGCGCTGACTTGCTGCAGCTCTGGCCGCCTGTTCATCGCGCAAATCGGGTAAGGCATGCGCCGCCAAAGCCTCATCCTTGGCTGCTGTGGCCTGCAGACTTGTGGCTTCTGCAAGCTGCAAATCAGCCTGACGCAGATCCGATCTTGCCTCTTGTTCTTGAGTTTTGGTCTCTTGCCAGCGCAAATGATAGAGCGTTGCTTCCAATTTGCGGATCTCTGCCGAAAGATTGCGATAGCGGCTGGCCTGCCGAGCTTGTCGCTTCAAACCATCCAGCTGACTGGTAATTTGCGCCATGACATCTTCAAGGCGCTCCAGATTGGTCTCGGTTGCGCGTAAGCGCAATTCTGCTTCATGGCGACGCGAATGCAGGCCGGAAATGCCCGCAGCTTCTTCCAACAAGCTGCGACGCTGGGTTGGTTTTTGGCTGATAATCTCGCCGATGCGCCCCTGCCCGACCAATGATGGAGAGCGGGCACCGGTTGAAGCGTCTGCAAACAATAATTGCACATCGCGGGCGCGGACATCTTTGCCATTGATTTTGTAATTGGAGCCGCTTTCGCGTTCAATGCGGCGCGAAACTTCCAATTCATCGCTCTCATTAAAGCCAGCCGGGGCCGTGCGCTCGGTATTATCCAGATAAACGGTAACTTCTGCTGTGTTTCGGGCTGGCCTGTTGGTGGATCCGGCAAAGATCACATCATCCATGCCAGAGGCGCGCATATTCTTATAGCTATTTTCCCCCATCACCCAGCGCAGGGCTTCCACCAGATTGGATTTTCCGCAACCATTGGGACCGACCACACCGGTCAGGCCCGGTTCGATCAAAAAATCCATAGGTTCGACAAAGCTTTTGAACCCCAAAAGGCGCAATTTGGTGAATTTCATTGGCAGGATCTCCTGCCATGATTTGCGCTCACGGCTATGCGCCGAAAAGCGGCGGCCTGCGCGGGCGCGGAGCAAAAGCTCCGATCGCCTACCGGCTCACAGCCGAAGAAAAGCTGCGGCTGAGAATTTGCGCTCACGGCTATGCGCCGCAAGGCGGCGGCCTGCGCGGGCGCGGAGCAAAAGCTTCGATCGCCTACCGGCTCACAACCGCAGAAAAACTGCGGCTGAAGATTTGCGCTCACGGCTATGCGCCGCAAAGCGGCGGCCTGCGCGGGCGCGGAGCAAAAGCTCCGATCGCCTAACGGCTCACAGCCGAAGAAAAGCTGCGGCTGAGGATTTGCGCTCACGGCTATGCGCCACAAAGAAGAAAAGCGCGCTCTGATCAAAGAGCGCGCTTGTTCTATCCAGATTGCGAGGGACAACCCAAATTTATTTAAGATATGGAGCAACGATTTTGTCGATGTCCGCAATAGAGAGCGCCCCGCGATGCAATTCGCCGTTAATGATGAAAGATGGCGTTGAATCAATGCCGAATTTCTCACTTCCACGTTGGCTGACCGTGCGGATATTATCCAGCAACTTTTGATCTTGCAGGCATTTGGTAAATCCATCCTGTGTAAAACCAACCTGTTTGGCCAGCTTTAGCAAGGCATCAACCGGGTTGGGACTGGCTGCCCATGTGCGCTGGGTTTCAAACAACAAATCATTCATGGCGTGAAAATTGTCATTGGGTGCGCAACGGGCCAGCATGGCACCGCCTGCTGCCAATGGGTCCAGAGGAAATTCGCGGGTGATATAACGGATCTTGCCGCTATCAATATATTTTGTTTTCAGCTCTTTATAGGCCCCATTATGAAAGGCAGCACAATGGGGGCAGGTGAGCGAGGAATATTCCACCATGGTCACTGGTGCGTCAGCTGATCCCTGCACCTTATCTGGCAAAGCCCCTTCTTTCAGCACTTCTTCCATATCGACCTTATCGGCAGCCACGGCTGTTACAGGCATGCTGGTGAGCGCTGTCAGCCCAACCGCAAAAGCGGATGCAGATGCCAAAAATTCTCTACGTGAAATTGCCATGGTTTATCCCTTCTTTGGCCCGCTCTCTTTGTCTGCGAGCATGATTGTTTGGTGCTAGCCCGGATCTTTGGCATTGTAATATGGCTTTGGTCTCTCACAAGCCCGGATCCTGCCTCATTGCTGTTATTCAATCACATTTTGGCGAAGCTGGGGCAATATCCATTGCCAAAATCAATTCTTACTGATTTGTAATTTTCAAAAAAGAACAAATAGCCCCCTTAAAATGCGAATTTAAGGGGGCTGTATTGCTGTTATATCGGCTTATGATCCGGGTAGTTTCAGGAATTTGGCACTTTGCTCAATGATCTGGCGATGAATGTCTGCCCGATCCGTTCCTTTGGGATCATCACAAATCGGGTCATCTTCCTCTTCTTTCAAAAGAGCGGCACCTTCTGGCTTGCAGAGTGGCAAGGCTGTGAAATGACTGGCTGGGGCAAGGCTGATATGTTGCCCGTTTTCCAGATGCTCAATCAGACCACTCCCCTCTTTTGTGATCTTTGCGGCCAGCAATTGCGTTTTCTCATCTCCCAGCGAGATGACCAGCACAGGATGATCGATGGATTGAAGACTTTTCGGCGTCATGCCATAGGTTAGGCCCGGATCCAGCGCAATTGTCTGTTTGATGCGGGTGTCTTTCAAATCCTGAGCGAAGGCCTTTGGATCTATGACTGCATAATCAACGCCACCTTTTTGAAAGAAGATGCAATCTTCTGCGATGGTCTTATATTTTGCGCAATAATGCTGATAACGAGTGAGATCCATTTTTGCGCCAGCAAGGGACAGCACTGTCGCGCCGCCAAGAGAAAAGCCAGCAGCGGCTATTTTGGTTTCGTCTATAAAAGGTCCAAAATTTCTGTCTTTAAGCAGAGCATCAAGTGCTTTTGAGATATCTTTGGCGCGCGTCCAGTGACGAATGGAGCGCCGTGGGGAGCTATCGCCTGATGTGCTTCCCGGATGATTGAAAGCAAGGACCATGGCTCCCTTTTTTGCCAGCCCTGAGGCCAGCCAAGCCATACTTTCCTTGGCACCGCCCGATCCGTGGGAGATGATAACAAGAGGATGTTTTTTCTTTTCGATGGCGGCACCAATATAGGCTTTTGTGCTTTCAAAAATGGCACTTTGAGCCGTCATGCCTTTATAGGTTTTGGTGGCGGCAGGATACCAGATATCCGCTTGTAATGGCTTATCATAAAAAGGAACGGCCAATTCCAGACGATCATAACCGGCATATTGCTGCAATGATGACGCCTTGCCCTGCTCAGGCAGAGGAAGCAGGCAGAAACCCAGCCAAAGTGCCAAAGCAAAGCGCTGTTTGCTTTTTTGAGAAGAGAGATTGCAAAAAGGTTTGAGGTTGGTTTTCAGCATGGTCTTTTCCATTAGGGTCAGTGACAAATGATGGCACCAAACTGTTGGAAACAGACTGTCTTTGCGTCCTTTATCCGGTTTCAGGTCGATTAAAACCGGATAAAGGTCCTATCTTATTTTCAATTTTGTTCATATATGAGGGATGTGATGCCCGTTTTGCCCGTTCCTGCCTTTGTGGCATTGCTTCTTGCCTTTTTTGCTCTCAAAGCCTTCATTCGTCGGGATTGCCAGCCGCTTTTTCTTGTTTTGCTTGTGAGCATGGCCGTGCAAAATCTGATTATTGCGCTGCATTTGCATTATGGCTTAACCGCCTTGCGCTGGGTTCAGCCAATCAGTGCGAGCTTCATTCCTGCCTTGGCCTATCTTGCTTTTGTCAGCTCGTCTTTGCGCTCTTTATCTTGGTCGCGCGATAGCTGGCATCTGGTTGGGCCGGGCGTGACAATCTTTGCGCTGTTGGCCGCTCCGGTCTTTTTGGACATTCTCTTGCCTGTTTTGTTCAGTCTTTATGGTGCTGCAATCTTGATTATTTTGATCAAAGGGCAGGATCGTCTGATCAAATCGCGGCTGGAAGCTGGATCTGTGCCGCTTAAACTCTGGCGCATGATCGCGCTGGCCCTTCTCCTCTCGGCCTTGAGTGAAGTTATCATCACTTTTGATTATCTCTATAATGAGGGCACATGGAGCCTTATGATCATTGGGGGATTTTCTTCCCTGATCCTGATGATGATTGGATTGCTGAGTTTGTCGCCGGTTTTACAGCCAGATTTTGAGAGCGATCTGTCTGAGCCTGACAGTCCAAATAAATCTGGCGCAGCTCTTCAAAGCGATTCTGATGCAAAAGCGCTTCTTGAAAGGCTCGATAGGCTCTTATCAAGGCAAGAACTTTATCTTGATCCCTCTTTAAGCTTGGCAAAACTCGCAAAGCGGCTGCATGTGCCCGCCAAAGATCTTTCAATCGCGGTGAACAGGATCAGTGGGGAGAATGTCTCGCGCTATATCAATCGCTATCGCATCAGCCATGCCTGTATTGCTTTGCAGCAAGGAGAGAGCATTACCCATGCCATGCTTGCCTCAGGCTTTAACACCAAATCCAATTTCAATCGGGAATTTTTGCGGGTGCATGGCCAAAGCCCAAGTGACTGGCGCAAACAGGATCAGACATCCGTTGATCTCGCCTAACCCTTCACGGCAATGGCATGACCGAGGCGTTTGAGCGCGGCAGCCATGCGGTCATTGTTCACGCCTTTTAATTGCTGATCGAGGCTTTGCTCTTCCTGTTTTGTCATTGCACGCAAGGGCGGTGGCTGAATGGCGCGGCGTGGACGCACCGGACGTTGCAGGATCTGGATTTTGTCAATGGCCGGATAGCCAAAATAAGCATTCACCCGCTGGATGATATTGCCACTTTCATGATGAAAGAACAGGGATTGCGCCCCTTCACAGTGCACAACCAATGTGCCTGGATGAAAGCCATCGCCCTGCCCCCGGCGCGGCCAGCGAATTTTGTCAGGCTCTGTGCAATTGGCAAATTGCGGGCCAACAATCTCGGCCCAGAATTGCACGATGTCTGCTGAGGCAAATCCCTGTTTGCGACATAAAGGGGTCAGAGACTGGCCGATCAATTCTCCCAACCGGCGCGAGCCTTTGCGTGATGCGCGCGCGGCCTGCTGGCTCTGCCCGTTTGGCTCTGCCTGCTTTTTGGTCTTTTTGCGGCTGGCGCTGGATGTATCGCGGCTTTTGGTCATCAGGATGTTTCGTAACAGCGTGGCTTTCCAAGATCAGCCTTGCGTGACGGCTTATCCTGATAATCATATCATGCTTCATAGCTCTTAAAGAGGCAAACCTGCAAGCTTTGCCTTTGATGTCTTGTTTTTGATGCTTTGTGGCACTGTTTTTTTTCAGAAGACAGCAAGCATAGGCCAGATGCTTCTTTTTGCGCCCCAGCCTTGAAGTCAGCTTGTCACACTGTGTCAAAATGCAAAAAACATGCTTACCAAATTCTTAAAATAACCTTTTGGTAACAACCTTTAACCTTTTGTTATCTATAAATTTTTGGATTTTGCGATTCTTGCCGTCTTTCTGATGCTCCAAGGCATTTTATTTAACTTGCGGTTTACCATGTTCGGCCACGATAGAGAGCAACCGGGGGGCTTTCGTCTCTCACTTGTTCGATTTCTACTGGTTTGAGTTAGGCGTATGCGTTCTGTTGTTTCTTCTCCTTCGAATGTCGATTTTTCTTCCGCTAACAAGCCAGACTGGCTCGATACAATTTTAAAAGGCGACTGCATATCGCAGTTGGAAAAGCTTCCCAAACATTCCGTGGATGCGATTTTTGCCGATCCGCCCTATAATCTGCAATTGGGTGGTGGCTTGACACGCCCCGATCAGTCAGAAGTCGATGGGGTCACCAATGACTGGGATCAGTTTGAGAGCTTTGAGGCCTATGATGCCTTTACCCGTGCCTGGCTTTTGGCCTGTAAGCGTGTTCTCAAACCCACCGGCACCATTTGGGTGATTGGCTCCTATCACAATATTTTCCGGGTTGGGGCAATCATGCAGGATTTGGGCTTTTGGATGCTCAATGATGTGGTTTGGCTGAAAACAAACCCGATGCCGAACTTCCGCGGCAAGCGCTTTACCAATGCCCATGAGACCATGATCTGGGCTTGCAAGGATAAAGACGCCAAAGGCTATACGTTCAATTATGAAGCGCTGAAAGCCTTTAATGATGACACGCAGATGCGCTCTGACTGGACCTTGCCGATTTGCACCGGCCATGAGCGCCTGAAGGGGGAGGATGGCAAGAAAATTCATCCAACCCAAAAACCGGAAAGCCTGCTTTATCGCGTTATGCTGTCTTCGACCAATCCCGGTGATGTGGTGCTGGATCCATTTTTCGGCACAGGCACAACAGGGGCGGTGGCCAAGAAACTGGGCCGTCATTTTGTCGGTGTGGAGCGGGATCGCGATTATATCAAAGCCGCCCAAGCGCGCATTGATGCGGTGGAACCGGTTGATCTGGACAGCCTAATTGTCACGCAAGGCAAGCGTGCGGCGCCGCGCATTCCTTTTGGGCGTTTGCTGGAGAATGATTTGCTGAAACCCGGTGCTGTTTTGACAGACAAAAAGGGCAAGCATTTTGCCATGGTGCGCGCCGATGGATCGCTGATTTCCGGCGCGCATACCGGTTCCATTCACAAAGTCGGTGCACTTGTTCAGGGGCTGGATGCCTGTAACGGCTGGACCTATTGGCATTTTGATAAAGACGGCGAGCGGACCCCCATTGATGCTCTGCGCCAAATCATCCGTGAGGCAAGTTAAGGCACAAAACTCTGACAAGAGCTGTCTCAACCTATCATTTTTCAACCAGTTTAACGGGGAAAAGTTCTGAGTTCCTGATACCTACGGTGAAGATCTGTTTTCCATCTGGAAAAGCGGCGAGGATAAGGTTTTGCGTACCCGCTGCTCCAGATAGAGGACAAAGGCGACAATTGGATTTTCACCCACTTGAGGCGGCCTTGTGCCGCCTTTTATTTTGCCTTTATGGATCGTCTTGCCCTTCCGGCCCGGTATAAGCGCGCTCCACTTTGGCCACGCGCACTTCATAATGGCTGTACCATGTCTCCATGCCCATTTTCTGCGCAACCATATGTTTGGCTTGGGCTTTCCAAGCGGCAATGCTGTCTTCATCGCGCCAATAAGACACTGTGATGCCCAGCCCTGTATCATCGCGGGTGCTCTCGGCCCCAAAACAGCCCGGTTGCTGAAGGGCAAGCTCGAACATGGCCTGCCCCATTGCCTCATATCCCGGATGTTCTTTGTGCAAAAGATTGGTAAAAATAACAGCATAATAGGGTGGTTCAGGGGTTTTACAAAAACGATCGCTCATAATGATGGTCCTTTTGGTCTGGCCATGAACGGTGAGCGGCCTTTTATTCAAGAGCCTGTTTCAGATGCTTGTTTCAGGTGCTTGTCTTAGGCCATCTCCACCACTTTACGAAACACCGTTGGCAGGGCTTCATCTTTGATGGCTTCTGGACTTGACCACCATCCTGTTGTCATACCTGTTGTCATGGGCTGTTGATTATCGCTGATTGCTTCATAGACATCCAATATTAGATGAAAATGGGTGAATGTGTGTGTGATCTGGCCAGAGCGCTTTCGAAAATCCAGATTTTGCGGCGCATGGTCAAGGGCTGTGATGAGGTCAAATGTTTCGGCACTTTTGCCTGACCAATCTGTGCCCGGTGTTTCACTCATTGCAGCCAACAGGCCTTGGTCGGGGCGTTTGCGAAGCCAGATGGCTCCGTCACTTTTGCGTTTGATTAAAAAGGCTGCGCCATAGCGGGTTGGTTTTTGCTTCTTTGGGGCTTTTACGGGAAAGCGCTCCTGATCGCCTGCCTTTTTTGCTTCGCAAATATCATGAAAGGGGCAAAGAGCGCAGGCTGGCTTTTTGGGGCTGCACAGGCTGGCTCCCAGATCCATCATGCCTTGGGCAAAATCGCCGGGGCGATTGGCAGGGGTCAATTCTGCCACCTTTTCCCTGATTGGCTTTTTGGCCTTGGGCAAGGCCTCTTCTATGCGGTAAAGGCGCGAGACAATGCGCTCTATATTGCCATCCACCACAGGGGCCGCTTCCTCAAAGGCAATGGCTGCAATGGCAGCAGAGGTATAATCGCCAATGCCCGGCAGGTCCTTCAAGGCTTTGGCTTTATCGGGAAAGCGGCCATTATGATGCAATTGCACATGATCTGCGCATTTTTTCAAATTGCGCGCCCGCGAATAATAGCCAAGGCCTGCCCATGCCTTGAGCACCTCTTCCTCTTGTGCGTCCGCAAGATCAGCCAATGTTGGCCAGAGAGATAGAAATTTCTCGAAATAGCTTTTTACAGCCCCAACCGTTGTTTGCTGGAGCATGATTTCTGATAGCCAAACATGATAAGGATCCGGCACCATGCCCGCCATCCGCTCCTTTGGTCCGATGCGCCATGGCAAGGTGCGGTGATGGCGGTCATACCAGTCCAGCAATCCTTGCGCGGCTGGATTGGTCGGCGGTTGCTCTTGGCTTTTGGTCACGTTTGATTCTCTTCTTTGGTCTCGTCCTGAACTGTTGATGGCTTATAAATTGAAATCAAGGGTCTTTACGGAACCATTGTTAGCCTTCACAATACGAAATCTTACCGATAGTTATGGGGATTGGCATGTGATTGGAATGGATATCGACAACCAAGCTCCCTATTTCTAGACTATGATTATGGATGCCAATGGACCAGATGATGACTGATACGCCCCTTCAGCCCCTTGAGACCACCCTGAGCGCCGCAGAGAATGGCGATTTGCTGGAAGCCCATGGGCTGGATCGGGACCATGTGCGTCAATTGCTGGCCCAGACTTTGAGCAATGCCGATGATGGGGAATTGTTTTTTGAGCAATCCCAATCTGAAGGTCTGGTCTTTGACAATGGCCGCCTGAAAAGCTCCAGTTTTGACAGCAGCCAAGGCTTTGGGATGCGCTCTATCGCCGGGGAAGCGGCTGGATATGCGCATTCCGGTGATTTATCGATGGAAGCCTTGAAACGCGCCAGCAATGCTGTCCGCTCGGTTGGAGATGGCCATAGCGGTATCGCGGCAGAAGCGCCAAAGCAGACAAATCGTCGGCTTTATGGGGATCTCAACCCCGTTGATGATATGAGCCTGTCGCAAAAAATTGCCCTGCTGGAAGAGATCAACCAATATGCCCGCGACAAGGATAGTCGCGTCCGGCAGGTCTCTGCGTCCCTTGCTGGCAGTTGGCGCAAAATCGCCATTTTGCGGGCCGATGGCCAGTTGTTCCATGATGTACGGCCCTTGGTGCGGATCAATGTCAGCGTGGTGGTGGGCGAAGGCGAGAGACAGGAAGCGGGAAGTCATGGCTTTGGTGGCCGCAACAGCTATAGCTATTATCTGGATGGCGGCATTGACGGGGGTTGGCAAGGCGCAACGGATGAGGCCTTGCGTCAGGCCATTGTCAATCTGGATGCCATTGATGCCCCTGCCGGGGAGCTGGATGTGGTGCTCGGCCCCGGATGGCCCGGTGTCTTGCTTCATGAAGCAGTCGGCCATGGTCTGGAAGGGGATTTCAATCGCAAGAAAAGCTCCGCCTTTGCCGAATTGATGGGCCAACAGGTTGCCGCCAAGGGTGTGACCATCGTTGATGATGGCACGATTGATGGGCGGCGCGGCTCTCTGTCCTTTGATGATGAAGGCACCCCTTCCCAGCGCACGCCGCTGATTGAAGATGGCATTCTGGTTGGCTATATGCAGGATCGGCAAAATGCCCGTTTGATGGGCGGACAGAGCACCGGCAATGGTCGCCGTCAGTCCTATGCTCATATTCCGATGCCGCGCATGACCAATACCATCATGGAAAATGGCGAGTATGATCCGGCTGACATTCTCAGCTCTGTTAAAAATGGTCTCTATGCTGTCAATTTTGGCGGCGGTCAGGTTGATATCACATCCGGCAAATTCGTCTTTTCCTGCACAGAGGCCTATTTGATTGAAGATGGCAAAGTCACCGCACCGGTCAAAGGGGCAACCCTGATTGGCAATGGCCCCGAAGCGATGAAACGCATTTCCATGATTGGCAATGATCTGCAACTGGATAGCGGAATTGGGACATGTGGCAAACAGGGACAGGGCGTTCCTGTTGGTGTTGGTCAGCCAACTTTGCGTCTTGATGGCATCACAGTTGGCGGCACGGCGACATGATATCTCTTACCGGCTATTCCTGATCTAAAGATCAGGGCCT